>DRAO01000390.1 GCA_011041825.1 Chloroflexota bacterium | reverse complement strand
CTGTGAGCGCATTTTCGGCCCTACCAAGGACTGGGAATGCTACTGTGGTAAGTACAAGAAAGTGAAGTACAAGGGGATAATCTGCGATAAGTGTGGTGTGGAGGTTGCCCCTTCTAAGGTACGGCGTGAGAGGATGGGGCATATAGAGCTGGCATCCCCTGTAGCCCATATTTGGTACGTAAGGGGGGTGCCCAGCCGGTTGGGGTTGCTCTTGGATGTATCACCTCGCAACCTGGAGCGGGTTATCTACTTCGCCCAGTACATCATAACCGAGGTGGATGAAGAAGCCCGTTCCCGGACCCTGAGCAGGCTTGAGAAGGAAAAGATGGCCCGGGTGGCTAAGCTGGAAAGCGAAGCCAATTATATGGTCGAAGAAGTGGACCGGAAGCTCCAGGAGGAAATAGAGCGCATCAATTCCCAGGTTGAAAAGCAGACACAGGAGCTTGAGGACCACCTCTCCTCCCTTACCGATGAGGTCATCAACCTGGCTCGGCCTGTTCAGGAGAAGCTGGAGAAACTGATGGGTGAACCCGCTCCTGAGACCATCAAGATACCCTGGAGCGATGAGGAACTCGTGGCTCAGGGGGAGGTCATCACCCGGGAACACATCTCTCGGCTCAGCGAAGCTGCACAGGCTCGCTTAAACCTGCTGGAGGAGGGGATCCGCCGTCAGCAGGAGGACATCCGCCTTATGGCCGATGCCGAGTTGGACCTCCTCCGGCAGAAGGCTGAGGAGGAAAAGGCCCGGATAAGGGCTCAGGTTAATGAGCAGATACAAGAGCTCACCGAGAAATACGAACAGGAAGTAGCCGAACTGAAGAGCTTGGAGGTAACCCAAATCCTCAGCGAAGCCCGTTACCAGGAGCTGAAGGAGAAATGGGGCGGTGTCTTCAAAGCAGGGATGGGCGCCGAGGCCATCTACTCCATCTTAAAGAAGATGGATTTGGAGAAGCTGGCCAAGGAACTGCGGGCGGAGATAAGCTCCACCCGTTCGGCCCAACGCCGTAAGAAGGCCGTCCGTCGCCTTCAGATTGTGGATGCCTTGCGCAAAAGCGGCAACCGCCCCGAATGGATGATCCTCACCGTGCTCCCGGTGATCCCGCCGGAACTGCGGCCTATGGTGCAGTTGGATGGTGGTCGGTTCGCTACCAGCGACCTGAACGACCTCTACCGGCGGGTCATCAACCGCAACAACCGCCTCAAGAAGCTCAAGGAATTGGGTGCCCCTGAAGTCATCATCCGCAACGAGAAGCGGATGCTTCAGGAGGCCGTGGATTCGCTGATAGATAGTGGACAGAGACGTGCTGGCCCGGTGAGGGCAGGGGCTGGGAAGCGCAACCTCCGCAGCCTCTCGGACATCCTGCGGGGCAAGCAGGGGCGCTTCCGCCGGAACTTGCTGGGGAAGCGGGTGGATTATTCAGGGCGTTCGGTTATCGTGGTGGGGCCTGAGCTCAAGCTCCATCAATGCGGCCTCCCCAAGGAGATGGCCCTGGAGCTCTTCAAGCCCTTCGTTATCCGGAAGCTAATCGAAGAGAATTACGCCCACAACATCCGCAGCGCCAAGCGGCTTATAGACCGGCGCAGCCCCGAGGTATGGGATGTGCTGGAAGAGGTGGTCAAAGAAAGGCCCGTGCTCCTGAACCGGGCTCCCACCTTGCACCGGCTTGGCATCCAGGCCTTTGAAGTGGTGCTGGTGGATGGGCAGGCCATTCGCATCCACCCCTTGGTGTGTGCGGCCTTCAACGCCGACTTCGACGGTGACCAGATGGCCGTTCACGTGCCCCTCTCGGATGAGGCCGTGAAAGAAGCCAGAGAGCTTATGCTTTCCACCACCAACCTGCTCAAGCCCGCCAGCGGCGAGCCCATCGTTGGCCCCACCAAGGATATGGTGCTCGGATGCTATTATATGACCCTGGAGAAAGAAGGGGCCAAGGGTGAGGGCAAGGTCTTCGCCGATTTCGATGAGGTGGCCCTGGCCTACGAGATGGGGGTGGTGGACCTGCACGCCCGCATAAAGGTGATGGCTAAGCCCACCCCGAGAAGCAAGCCTCGACTAATAGATACCACCGTGGGGCGGGTCCTGTTCAATATGGTGCTCCCTGAGGAGCTTGGCTTCCGCAATGAGGTTATGGATAAGAAGAACCTCCAGAAGCTCGTGGCCGAATGCTATCATAAACTGGGGCGTGAGGCTACCGTTGAGATGGTGGACGCCATAAAGGACCTGGGCTTCAAGTTCGCCACCAAGAGCGGCGTCACCATAGCCGTCAGCGACATCAGGGTTCCTAAGACCAAGGAGGAAATATTGAAGCAGACTGAAGCCCAGGTGGAGGAGATTCAACGGCAATACCGGCGTGGGCTCATCACCGAAGATGAGCAGTACATCAAGAGCGTGGAGCTCTGGACCAGGGCTACCGACCTGGTGACGATGGAAGTGGCAAAGGAACTCAACCCCTTCGAGGGTCTGGGGGCGATGTCCATCTCGGGTGCTACCAAGGGTGGCATCCAGCCCATCCGGCAGCTTGCCGGAATGCGAGGCCTTATGGCCGACCCTTCGGGCCGCATCATCCCATTGCCCATCCGCTCTAACTTCCGTGAGGGGCTGACCTCGCTGGAATACTTCCTCTCCACCCACGGTGCCCGCAAGGGATTGGCCGACACCGCCCTCCGGACGGCTGACGCAGGATATCTCACCCGCCGTCTGGTAGACGTAGCCCAGGATGTGATTGTGCGGGAATACGACTGCGGCACCAGGGATGGCATCTGGATTGACAAGGAATCTTCCTTGAGGATGGGTGAGACCTTCGCCGAACGCATCATAGGGCGGGTGGCAGCAGCGGATATAATTCACCCCAAGACCGGCAAGGTCATCGTCCATCGGAATGAGGAAATTGACGAGAAAGCCTACAAGAAGATAGAGAAGGCTGGCATAGATAAGGTGTTTGTGCGGACACCGCTGAAATGCGAAACCCGCTATGGGGTTTGCTCCCTCTGCTACGGGCGTGATATGGGCCGTGGAGGCATCGTGAAGGTGGGCGAGGCAGTGGGGGTCATCGCTGCCCAATCCATCGGTGAGCCAGGAACTCAGTTGACGCTGAGGACATTCCACACCGGTGGTGTAGCTGTGGAGGACATCACCCAGGGTTTGCCGAGGGTCGAGGAGCTTTTCGAGGCCCGCACGCCTAAGGGAGAAGCCATTATCTCTGATATAGCGGGCGTGGTGGACATCTATTGGGAAGGTGACCAGCGCAAGATAAAGGTCACCGATTCCCGTGTCATCTCCGATGAATACCAGATTCCCGAAGGAAGCGAGATTTTGGTCGAGGATGGGCAGGAGATTGAGGAGAATGCGCCTTTGGCCAACACTCCGGATGGCGGAACCATAACCAGCCTGCTCAAGGGGAAAGTCTTCCTGCACTCGAACGACGATGGTTCCACAGTTGCGGTGGTGAGGCAGGAGTACAAGGAAGAAAGGGTGTACGATATACCCCCCACCGCCCGGTTGCGGGTGGAGAAAGGCGACCGGATTGAAGCTGGAGACCAGCTCACCGAAGGTGCCAAGAACCCGAAGGAGATAATGCGCATTCTGGGCCGGGAAGCAGCGCAATTGTACTTACTGGAGGAAATCCAGAAGGTGTACCGCTCTCAGGGCGTTAACATCCACGATAAACACATAGAGATTATCATCCGCCAGATGACCAGCAAAGTGCGAGTGCGCACTCCCGGTGATACCGAATACCTCCCAGGGCAGCTTGTGGACCGCTTTGAATTCGAGGAAACCAACTCCAAGGTTCAGGCCCAAGGAGGTCGCCCTGCCGTGGCTCAGCCGGTATTGCTGGGGATAACGAAGGCTGCCTTGAGCACCGATAGCTTCCTGGCGGCAGCTTCCTTCCAGGAAACCACCCGGGTGTTGACCGATGCCGCCATCAGAGGGGCTAAGGATGAGCTGAGAGGCTTGAAGGAGAACGTGATAATCGGGCGGCTTATCCCGGCAGGGACCGGCTTCGAGCGCTATATGAAGTTGAAGCAGATGGCCAAGGAGAAAGCGGCTGCATCCTAGGGAACGGAGTCGTGTTTGACGAAAAAGGAATATTGTGTTATATTTTAGGTTCGTGAATCTAAACCAAATTTGAGGAGGTGTAGAAACGTGCCGACCATAAACCAGTTGGTCAGGAAAGGCAGGAAGAAACCGAAGAGCAAGTCAAAGGCTCCAGCACTCCTGTATTCCTACAACGCCCTCAAGAATCAGATAAAGAGGATGCCTAAGGGCAACCCCCAAAAGCGGGGTGTCTGCGTGCAGGTCAGGACTATGACGCCCAAGAAGCCCAACTCTGCCCTGCGGAAGATTGCCAGGGTACGGCTGACCAATGGGATCGAAGTCACCGCTTACATCCCGGGCGAGGGCCACAACCTCCAGGAGCACTCGGTAGTCCTGGTCAGGGGTGGCCGTGTGAAGGACTTGCCTGGGGTGCGCTATCACATCATCCGGGGGGCTTTGGATGCCGCTGGGGTGGAAGATAGGCGGCAGGGGCGCTCCAAATACGGCACTAAGATCCCGAAGAAGAGGGTAGTGGAATAAACCTAGCCAGTAGGAGGAAATTATGCCCAGGCGTGGTAGTCCTCCCAGGAGGGAGATTCCACCTGATATCAAATACAACAGCGTATTGGTAACCAAGCTCATCAACAAGGTGATGCTGAAGGGCAAAAAGAGCATAGCGGAGTGGATTGTGTATACTGCCTTTGACATCATCCGGGAGAAGACCGGACGCAATCCTCTGGAAGTCTTTGAACAGGCTGTCCAAAACGCTGCTCCAGTGCTGGAGGTCAGACCTCGCCGGGTGGGTGGTGCTACCTATCAGGTACCCATTGAGGTGCCTGAACACCGGCGTATCTCCTTGGCATTGCGCTGGTTGGTGAATTACGCCCGTAAACGCAGCGGTAAGTCTATGGCCGAGAAGCTGGCGGCTGAGATTATAGATGCGGCCAATAATACCGGCGCTACCATTAAGAAGAAGGAAGACACCCATAAGATGGCCGAAGCTAACAGGGCCTTTGCCCATTTCCGATGGTAAGCAGAAGTTCACCATTTGTGGGAAGGGCAGGGATTAAATCCCCGCCCTTCTTTTAACGAATAAATTAGCCATCGGGATTTTCCCTGAGCACACTATCCTGCCAGCTTGTCTGGTGGGAGGGAAGAGTTGGCCCGGAAGGTGTGAGATGTCCGGGGAGTATCCTCTGGAAAAGATAAGGAATATAGGCATTATCGCCCACATAGATGCCGGTAAAACCACCACTACCGAGCGTATCCTGTTTTACACGGGCCGCACCCACAGGATGGGCGAGGTGGATGAGGGTACTACTGTCACCGATTGGATGGACCAGGAGAAGGAGCGGGGCATCACTATCACCGCCGCTGCGGTCACCTGTTATTGGCGTGGGCATCAGATAAACATTGTGGATACCCCCGGACACATCGACTTCACTGTTGAGGTCCAGCGGAGCTTACGGGTTCTGGATGGCGGGGTGGTCATCTTCGATGCCGTCAACGGCGTTGAGCCCCAGTCCGAGACCGTGTGGCGGCAAGCTGACCGTTACCGAGTACCTCGGATTTGCTTCGTTAACAAGATGGATAAGCTTGGGGCTGATTTCTGGCGGGTTATCGAGATGATAAAGGAGCGGTTGAAGGCTAACCCGCTGGCCATCCAGATGCCTATTGGGGTTGAGGACTCGTTCAGGGGGGTCATA
The DNA here is from genome assembly GCA_011041825.1 of Chloroflexota bacterium. Classification (GTDB taxonomy): domain Bacteria; phylum Chloroflexota; class Anaerolineae; order SpSt-600; family SpSt-600; genus HyVt-206. Next base: position 333 of record DRAO01000390.1, on the reverse strand, counting down.
GACTTAATCGAAGCGAGAGCCATCATCTACACCGATGACCTTGGTACCAGGCTGGAAAGCACCGAAATCCCGCCCGAGCTTTACGATGAAGCGATGGAAAGGCGGGAATACCTGGTGGAGAAAATCGCCGAGACCGATGATGATTTAACAATAAAATACCTGGAGGGGGAGGAGATAGAACCCGAGGAACTACGCCAAGCCCTTAGGAGGGCTACTATCTCGGGTAAATTGGTGCCGGTGTTATGTGGGGCAGCCTTGAGGAACAAAGGGGTTCAACCTCTGCTCGACGCCATAGTGGATTATCTCCCATCTCCTATAGATATACCTCCGGTG
>DRAO01000157.1 GCA_011041825.1 Chloroflexota bacterium | reverse complement strand
TGTACTCCACTACCGCCCAGGCTATGGAAATGCCGTCGTAAGTGCTGGTGCCCCGCCCGATTTCATCCAGGATTAAAAGGCTCCGAGGGGTAGCGTGGTGGAGGATGTTGGCCGTCTCCACCATCTCCACCATAAAGGTGGATTGCCCTGCCGTGAGTTCATCCTGCGCTCCGATGCGGGTGAAAATGCGGTCCACCACCCCGATGCGGGCTTCCTGGGCAGGCACAAAGCTCCCCATCTGCGCCATCAGCACGATGAGGGCCACCTGGCGGATGTAAACGCTTTTCCCCGACATATTCGGGCCGGTGATGATGAGGATGCGCTCGTCTTCGGTGAGATGGGCATCATTGGGCACGAAGGGCTCGTCCAGCATCAACTCCACCACCGGGTGGCGGCCTTCGATGATGTGGATTTCGTCGCTTTCGTCCACCACCGGGCGCACGTAACCGTTACGCACGGCAACTTCGGCTAAGGAGGCGTAAACGTCCAGTTCGGCCAGGGCTCGGGCGGTGGCGAGGAGCCGGGAAGACTCCGCCGCCACTTTGCGGCATATCTCCCGAAAGAGCCGGGTTTCCAATTCGGAGATGCGCTCTTGGGCGTTGAGGACGAGGGCTTCGTATTCCTTGAGTTCAGGGGTGATGAAACGTTCGGCGTTGACCAAGGTCTGTTTGCGGATGTAATTGGAAGGCACGGCCTTCAGGTTGGCCTTGGTGACTTCGATGTAATAGCCGAAGACTTTGTTGTACCCCACTTTCAAGTTCTTGATGCCGGTTCGCCGCCGCTCCCTGGCTTCCAGTTGTGCAATCCATTGCTTAGCATTTCTGGAAGCCTCCAGGATTTTATCCAGTTCTTCCGAGAACCCCGGCCTGATCACCCCGCCGCTTCCGGGCGTTGCAGGCGGGTCATCGGTGATGGACTGTGCGATGAGGGATGCCACTTCAGGGAGGGGGTCAAGCCTTTCGATGAGGTCTTGGAGGGCCGGATGGGCCTCGGTTTCCAGCAGGGCTTTAATCTCGGAGACGGCCTCCAGGCTCCTGCGGATGCCCACTAGGTCACGAGGGGTGGCAATGTTCTGCCCTACCCTCCCGGTTAGGCGCTCCAAATCGGACACCTTGCGGAGAAGTTCTCGTATCTGAGTCCGAAGGGCAGTGTTATCGTAAAAGGCCTCTACAGCATCCAGGCGGCGGTTTATCTCCTCTACTTTGATAAGGGGTTGGTTTATCCAGCGGTAGAGCAGCCTGCCGCCCATCGCCGTTTTGGTATCGTCCAAAACCCAGAGGAGGGAACCCTTGCGGGCTCGGCCCCGGATGGTTTCGGCCAGCTCCAGGTTGCGACGGGTGGCCGGATCGAGGGTCATAAACTCCGAGGTGGAATAAGTGTGCAGCGAACGGAGTTGCTCCAGGGCAACTTTCTGGGTTTCCCGTAGATATTGGACGATGGCTCCGGCGGCTCTAACGGCCAGGGGTTTCCCTTCCAGGCCGAAACCGTCGAGGGTGGCAACGTCAAAGTGCTCCAGCAAAGCCTGGCGGGCGTTGCCCAACTCGAATCGCCAGTGCTCGAAGGGCGTGAGGTGCCTGCCGAGTTCAGGCAACCCAGGGGGTGTGTCCTGGTCGAACAGGATTTCGGCGGGGGAGAGGCGCTCCAGTTCTTCCCGGACGGCTTCGAGAATTTCGTCGGCCTCGAGCTGGGTGGCAGCGAATTCCCCGGTTGTTATATCCACATAGGCTATTCCGGCCCTCTTATCTTCCACCACTACAGCGGCCAGGTAGTTGTTGCGCTTCTCTTCCAGGAGGCCCGGTTCCACCACGGTGCCCGGTGTTACCACCCGCACCACTTCCCGGGGCATAAGACCTTTGATGGGTTTATCGCTCACCTGTTCGCAAATGGCAACCTTGTAACCGGCGGCGATGAGCTTGGCCAGGTAAGTCTCCAGGGCGTGGTAGGGCACCCCGGCCAAAGGCACCCGCTGCCCTTTTCCTACCGGACGGGAAGTGAGGACGATGTTGCATACTTCGGAGACGATTTTAGCGTCTTCGTCAAAGGTCTCGTAGAAGTCGCCCAGGCGGAAGAGGAGGATGGCATCGGGATAGCGGCGCTTTATCTGGAGATATTGCCTGCGTAGCGGGGTCAGATTTGCCTTCTGAGCCATCGGTTACTTCCTCAACAAGCTCCAGGCGTATGGTGTCTTCATCCCACCCAGATACCTAGAGTATCAAACAGAAACCGCCGGTTGGAAATCTCAACAATAGAATTTTTCCAGTTGTTCTCATTAACGATACGGTGGAAAAGCTCTTTGAGAGTTTCCTCGTCAAGGTGGTGCATCTTAAAAAGTGTAGCAAGGATGAAAGCAAAACCCAGGGGAACCTTGTTAGCAACACGTGGTTCTTTTATCTTGCTTAAACGGCGGATAAACTTGTGGTCATCGCACAAAAAGAACCCAATATTTAGCGCTTCGGCAACAAAACAACAGGAGATTTCCCCCACCCCAAGTTTTTCACGGGAAGAGATGGCTTGGATTTCTCTTCGCACATCTTCATCAAGGGAGTAAACGTTTACTTTGCCTTCCTGGACTAACTGTTCGATAGTACGAGTCACGGGAGTAGGAACTCTGATGATTTCTTCGTAAACTAAAGCCGGTATAATCCATTGGAAGTGTTGTTCAAGAGCAGGGTGAGGGAGTAGCTTCCCTTTGATTAAGGCGATTAAGGTTGAAGAATCAAGCACCAAGGGCTGTTTTCCAGATTTCATCGGCTATTTTGGCTCCCTTTTTGCCTACTTCATCGCCTAAGATGATATCCATTGCATCTTCACCAGGAACATAAATCAGCAATTCTTCACGTGATATAAGCCCTTCGGCATACATCCGATGCAAGAGGGGCTTCAAATGAGCAGCTATGCTCTTACGCAAATAGAAATCAGTAAGAGCTGCTCGGAGAAGCTCGGAAGGGGAAAGGTTAAATTCTTTCACCAAGCCTTCTACTAGGGCAAAATCAATGTTAATTTCCATACCTTTCTCTCCTAAAGCGGATACATTTTCCTGCGACGAAGCCGCCGCACGAAAATGTAGAGCCTTTCCTTATCATCCCCATTATAGGGCCAAAAATGCAATTCGTCAAACGTTGCTTCGGTGAGGGTGTTGAAAAAGTGCCATGCTGTTCTTGCTCAAAGGGTTCCCTCCGGCGAGGGCAGGTTAAAAAGCATTTTTTGAAGCGTTTTCTCGTGCGGGGGCTTCGCCCCCGCACGAGAAAACACCCGTCTTTTTTCCCTAGCTCCCGGGGGAGGTAATTCGCCCTGGTAAGGAATCAAATGTTTCTGACGGCGGCGAAGCCCTCGCACGAGAAAATACATCTCACTAGGGGGCTGGAAAAGCGGCAGAAGCCCTTTTCATCGCTACGGAAACACCCCCATAGCACAGGATTCCGCTGTATCAAAGGCAAAGCCGCCGAAAACTTGACTCGGCCACCTTCGTAAAGGACCCGGGCCAATTGCAGTGCTCCGGGGTCGGCACGGAGGGCTTTTAGAAGTCTGGGGAGCAGCCGTACATCCGTCTGAAGCAGTACCTTTACAGCTTTCCCCACGCCTTCTCCGGTGAGAGGGAACCCCCCTTGTTCTAAGATGACGCACAGGCTTTGCACCAGGTAAGGATGCCCGCCGCTCCACCGGTAGATGGCATCGGTAACTCCTTCTAACTGCTGCCCTTCAAGCTCCAGCAGGCTCACAATCTGGAGCACCTGGGGCCGGTAAAGGAAACCGAGGCGAACCTCCTTAAACGGGGAAATCTGCCCTGGCGAAGGTGTGAAAGTCCCTCCTGCAACCAGTAGCACCTCAGGTTTGCGCTTCAGGAAGCGGCGCAGCAACCTGAAGGCGGATGGCAGGTTGCCGGGAAGGAATTCCTCCAGGCCGTCTACGGTGACCAGGAGCTTTTGGGGGGCTTTGGAGCACTCCTCCAGGAAAGACTCCAGTGTTTCCAGCAGGGATGAGCCTATCGGCAAAGACACATCCACGTGCCGGTGTTCAAATCCGCCGGGAGCCAGCAATGCTCCCAACCGGAGCAGGAGGCTGCTCTTGCCCACCAGCGGTGGTCCCACCAAGCATACAGGATGGCCTTTCAGCAAGAGGTGCCGCACTTTGAGGTCGGCAGGGCGCTCTGCGTAAGAAGGGGCATCGTGAGGCACCGGTCCTTCAACGTAGAAAAATCCCATCTTCGCCTGCAATTACAGTCCTGGTAACTCCGCCTAATCGTGGTCACATAAGTGGGCCAGGGCTAGAAGCCCTGGCCTGAGCAATGAAAGCCCGCTGCAAGCGGGCTGGCCAGTCAAGCCAGGGCTAAAAGCCCCGGCCTGAGCAGTGAAAGCCCGCTGCAAGCGGGCTGGCCAGTCAAGCCAGGGCTAAAAGCCCCGGCCTGAGCAGTGAAAGCCCGCTGGAAGCGGGCTAGCCAGTCAAACCAGGGCAAAAGCCCGGCCTGAATGGAGTGCCGCTATGCTCTCCAGGCAGCGAGAACCGCTGCCCCAAAGTTCGAGAGGCTTCCGGAAGGCTATTCAGAGGAACGGCTCTCCTCTTCCTCCGCCTCCCGATATTCCTTGGAAAGTTCCCTCAGGCGTTTGTCAACGAGGTAATTCACGGAGTCCTTCTCAAAGGCACCGTCTTCCAGGCGTTTTCCCGCCTTAACGCCGGTGAGGATTTCAATGCCCTCATCCACGGTCTCAATGGCATAGATGTGGAACTTGCCTTCTTTGACGGCCTCTACCACCTCTTCCTTAAGCATAAGGTGCCTGAGGTTGCTCCGGGGGATTATAACCCCCTGTTCTCCGTTGAGCCCTTTGGCCTTGCAGATTTCAAAGAAGCCCTCTATCTTCTCGTTTACTCCTCCAATAGCCTGGATCCGCCCTTTCTGGTCCAGCGAACCGGTTACCGCTATCCCCTGTTTGATGGGGAGTCCTGAGAGGGCCGAGAGCAAGGCAAAGACTTCGGCAGCAGAGGCGCTATCCCCTTCCACTCCCTCATAGCTCTGCTCGAACACCAATCGGGCAGCCAGTGTTAAGGGTTTATCCTGAGCATACTTCTGGATGAGATAACCGGTGAGGATGAGCACTCCCTTGGTATGAATGGGGCCGCCCAGCTTGGTTTCCCTCTCGATGTCCACAATGCCTTCTTTACCGACGCCGATGGTGGCCGTGATCCGGGTAGGCTTACCAAAGGTGAAATCCCCCAAACTCACTACCGAAAGGCCATTCACCTGCCCCACGACCTCGCCCTCGGTATCAATCAAGATGGTGCCCTTCTCAATCATCTCCCTGACTCGCTCCTGGACGAGGTTGGAACGGTAAACCTTTTCAGCCAGAGCCTTTTGGACATGCTCGGCTTTCACGGAAGTAGCGCCTTCCCGGGAGGCCCAGAAGTGGGCTTCTCTGATGATGTCGGCTATATCGGCAAAGCGAGTGGAGAGCTTGTCCTGGTCGCCGGCTAAGCGGGAACCATACTCCACAATCTTGGCCATACCGGAATTCTCAAAGGGCAGGAGGTTTTCCTTCTGGCAGATGCCACAGATGAAAGCGCAATAAGCCTTTATGTTCTCCTCATTGCGGTCCATCCGAGTATCGAAGTCCGCCTTGACTTTGAAGAGCTCCTTAAACTCCTCATCCAGGTTGTAGAGGTAATGATAGAGCACCGGACTGCCTATGAGCACTACCTTAACGTCGAGAGGGATGGGCTCCGGCTGGAGGGTTTTAGTGGTGATGAAGCCCAGCCTCTCCCCGATTTCCTCGATGATGATTTTACCGTTAGCCAGAGCCAGCTTAAGCCCTTGCCAGGAATAGGGGTTACGCAGCAAGTCCTCAACTTGTATGACCAGGTAGCCTCCATTGGCCCGGTGGAGAGCCCCAGCCTTTATCAGGGTGAAATCCGTGATCAATGTGCCGAACATCGCTTCCTTTTCAATGCGCCCCATCAGGTTGACATAGGTCGGATTAAGCTCGATGACGACAGGGGCTCCCGTGAGGTGGCTGTTATCCACGAGGACATTGACATCGTATTTGCGCCAGAGCCGTTCCCTCGCTTCGGGAGGCATTTTCTCGGAAGAGGTTTCGGCC
>DRAO01000297.1 GCA_011041825.1 Chloroflexota bacterium | reverse complement strand
GGGTCATAGGGATAACGGTCGGTGAGGTCAACGTAGAAAGGACTTACTGGAGGCATATGGCTGCCAATGGGAGTGCCTTGACCCCACTGAGCGGCATTGATAAGGCCCTTCTTATCCACAGCGTAGGTGATGGCCTGACGCACTTCCTTCTTGCTGAAAGGCTCACGGGCATTGTTGAGGGCCATAATGTAGATGCCGTTTACCGGGGCCTGGATTAACTTGAGTGCGGGATCACCCCTCAGCCCCTCCACTTCCTGGGGAGGAACCTGGTCTACCACGTCCACTTCCCCGGCTTTAAGGGCAGCCAACTTGGCAGCGGGGTCGGGCATTACCTTGAAGACCACCTCGTCCAGGTAAGGCCTCCCCTTGAGGAAGTAATCATCAAAACGCTTGAGTTTAATGTGGCTATCAGGCACCCATTCCACGAAGCGGAAAGGGCCAGTGCCTACGGGGTGATTGCGCAAGTCCTCCTCTTCCACCGGGACGATGGCCGCCCAACCGTAAGCCAAGTTGGAGAGGAAAGCAGCCTTGGGCTCTTTGAGGACAAACACCACAGTGTAATCGTCAGGGGTCTCTATCTCCTCGATGATGGCGTAGTCCTTGGCCCGAGGGGACTTTGTCTCAGGATTGAGGATGCGCTCGAAGCTCGCTTTGACGTCAGCGGAGGTCATCTCCCTTCCGTTGTGGAACTTCACCCCTTTGCGCAGGTAGAAGGTCCAGCGGAGGCCATCTTCAGAAGCCTCCCACCTTTCGGCCAGGCCCGGGTGGAGATTGCCCTGGGTATCGGTTTCCACCAGGGTATCGTATATGCTCTTAGTCACCTCAAATGTCACCGCTGCTACCGTCTTATGAGGGTCGAGGCCATCGGGGTTGGCGGAGATAGCAATGGTCAGAGTGCCACCCTTAGAAGGTTTGGCCTCCGAGGGAGTTGAAGAGGGCTTGGCTACGCCGCATCCGGCTATAATCCCCACGAGGATAGAGAATAGAGTTGCGATAAGCATACCCTTTCTCATAACTGCACCCCCTTATTAGATTTTTACCGCTTTTTGCCCCTTCATCTGCCTCGTATCCCCTTCGCCGTCTCGGTCGCTTTGATCCGAGCGGCTTGGGGAAACTTGGTCGGCGGTGCTTAAATTATAAGCCAGGATCAGGAAAAAGGCAAAACCAGGAACTCTAAGGGCGTTGAAAAAGTGCCACGCTGTTCTTGCTCAAATGGTTCCCTCCGGCGAGGGCAGGTTAAAAAGCATTTTTGAAGTGTTTTCTCGTGCGGGGGCGAAGCCCCCGCACGAGAAATAGCCTGCGGAGTAGTTTCCAACCCCCGAGTTTTTCAACACTCTCAAATCTTGGGGATTTGCCACAGAGGTAGCGGCATTGTATAATATGGTTGAATTTGGAAAGGGGGGAGCTATGGAGATAGGCACTGTTATGGTTGTAAACATTGAAGAAGAAATGAAGGGGGCCTACCTGGACTACGCAATGAGCGTGATTGTGTCCAGGGCCCTGCCGGATGTGCGGGATGGCCTTAAGCCTGTGCAACGGCGCATACTTTACTCTATGTATGATATGGGCTTGCTACCAGATAAACCCTATAAGAAAAGCGCCCGTATTGTAGGAGAGACGCTTGGGAAATACCATCCGCACGGTGACGCCGCCGTCTACGACGCAATGGCCCGTATGGCCCAGGACTTTTCCCTGCGCTATCCCCTGGTGGATGGCCAGGGGAACTTCGGTTCCATTGACGGCGATAACCCGGCTGCTATGAGGTATACGGAGGCCCGATTAGCCCCCATCGCCCTTGAGATGCTCGCTGACATCGAAAAGAACACCGTGGACTTCGTGGATAACTTCGATGGCTCCCTCAAGGAGCCAGCAGTGCTCCCGGCCCGGCTCCCGAACCTGTTGGTCAATGGGGCTGCGGGCATTGCGGTGGGGATGGCTACCAACATACCGCCCCATAACCTCAGGGAGGTCTGTGATGCTATCGCCTACCTCATTGACAACTACAGGAAGCTGGACAAGATAACGGTTGAAGACCTGATGCGCTTTATCAAGGGACCCGATTTCCCCACCGGCGGCATCATCCTGGGCTACGAGGGGCTTAAGACCGCCTATGCCACTGGTAAGGGCCGTATCGTGGTGCGTTCTCTCACCCGCATCGAGGAGGCTAAAGGGGGACGCTACAACATCATTGTCACCCAAATCCCCTACCAGATCAACAAATCGGCCCTCATCGAGCGCATAGCGGAACTGGTGCGCTCAGGCCGGATTGATGAGATTTCCGATTTGCGGGATGAATCCGACCGGGAGGGGATGAGCATCGTCATCGAACTCAAGCGGGGAGCCGACCCTCGTACTGCCCTGAACAAGCTCTTCAAATACAGCCCACTTCAGCTCACCTACGGCATCAATATGCTGGCTCTGGTGGATGGCGAGCCACGGCTCCTCTCGCTGAAGCGGCTCCTGTGGCTCTATGTGGAGCACCGGCGGGAGGTACTCACCCGCCGCACCAGGTACGAACTGGAGAAAGCCCGCCATCGTGCGCACATCGTAGAGGGGCTCCTGATTGCGCTGGCGAATCTGGACGAGGTCATCCGGATAATCCGGCGCTCTCGTACTGCCGATACCGCTATGAAGAACTTGATGAGGCGTTTTAAGCTTACTCAGGTTCAGGCTCAGGCCATCTTGGATATGCCCCTGCGCCGCCTGGCAGCATTGGAGAGACGTAAGCTGGAGGAGGAGCACAAGGAATTGAAGAAGACCATCAGGCGGCTGGAGCAATTGCTCAAATATCCGAGGAAAATCCTGGGGCTCATAAAAGAAGAGGTGCTTCAGCTTAAGGCCAAATACGGCGATGCCCGCCGCACTCAGGTTCTGACTGAAGAAGCAGAAGCTCTCACCGAGGAGGATTTGGTCGTTCAAGAACAGGTGCTTATCACCCTGACGAAGGGCGGGTTGATTTACCGGCAATCCCCCCGTGCCTATAAGCTTGCCAAGCCTGAACAGAGAGGAAGTCGGGGTGTAAGCATCCCTAAGGACGATGCCGTATCCGTGAGCTTAGCAGCCCAGAGCCTGGACACCATCCTGTTTTTCACGGACCTGGGTAAAGTCTATTCGGTGCGTGCCTATCAGATAGAGAATGCTGGGCGCCAGGGAACCCCGCTCAAGAGCCTCTTCTCCCTGAGCAATGACGAGCACATTACCGCCGCTCTCGCTTTGCCGAAGGAAATGGCGAACGGCGAATTAGGAATGGCGAAATATCTTGTCATTTTCACGAGGAAGGGGCGGGTGAAGAGGCTGGCTCTGAGTGAGCTTTCCTCCATCCGATCCTCCGGCCTCACAGCCATCAAGCTGGATAAGGGCGATGCACCTTGTGCAGCCAGGCTCATCCAAGGTGATGAGGAACTGGTGGTGGTGACCAGGTATGGCCAGGCCCTGCGCTTCCCCGCCGAAGATGTCCGCCCGATGGGGCGAGAGGCCGCCGGTGTGTGGGCCATCAAGCTGGGCAAAGGTGACGAGGTGGCGGCAGCGGATGTGGTTAACCCCGAAGGCTTTCTGGCAATCGCCACCGAAAAGGGCTACGCTAAGCGGGTGGCGATGAGCCTCTTCCCCACTCAGCACCGCTACGGCCAAGGCGTCATTGCCATTGCCAAGAAGTTCGACAAGATGGGGCCTGTGGCTGCCGCCGTAGTTGTCGGGCTGCACGATGAAGTCATTTTCTTCTCCGCCAGGGGGGTGGCTTTGCGACTTAAGGCCGAAAGCATCACCCAGAAGAGCCGTGCGGCGATGGGGGATGGGGTTATGGAGCTGGGGAAGGATGATAAGATTGCAACTGTGACTCACCTTTAAAGAACCTTATCCAGGGCTTAGCCGGTGAAGTACGAGAAAGGGGTAAAGTGGGCATATGAAGGAGACTAGGAGAGAAGTCGGCCCCGTAAAGGAATACCTGGAACGCTGGAAAGCAGTAGCCGAACGGGAAAAAGAAGAGCTACGAGAAGCCTCTCCGGCAGCCAACTGGAAGCGATTGAATGCCTTGCTGCGCTTGGCCGTAGGATTGGGTTTGAATTTAGATGAGCGAGACGAGGAAGCGATAGCTCAGGTGCGCCGCCGCTGGATTAAACTGAAAGAGGCAAAAAGGGATGACTCGAAAGCCGAGAGAGATCTTGCCGCTGCTGGCCCCGCTGGAAGCGGTGCACAGGCTTCTGGAACGCTTTGATGGGGTCATAATTGGAGGAGTAGCCGCCAGCATCTTAGGCAAACCACGCCTAACCGCTGATGTAGACGTAATGATTTTGCTTTCCGTAGATGATTTACCTGCCTTCCTTGAAGCTGCCGCTCAGGAAGGATTGGAACCTCGTATCCCTGATGCCCTGGATTTTGCTCGTCGTCACCGAGTATTGCTTTTACGTCATCGGGAAAGCGGAATCAATGTGGACATCTCCTTGGGAATCCTGCCTTTTGAGCAAGAAGCCGTGGAGAGAAGCCAAGTTCATCGGATAGGTTCAATAGAACTTCGCCTTCCTACCCCCGAAGACTTTATAATCTTCAAAGCTGTGGCTCATCGCCCGGTTGATTTGGAAGACATCCGGGCGGTCATCGCCAAACACCCAAACTTAGACCGAGAGCGCATCCGACGCTGGATACAAGCTTTTGCTGAAGTCCTGGAGATGCCGGAACTGTGGGAAGATATTGCACCTTTGCTGGAAGAGAGGTGATGTTAAAGTGGGTGAGTGGGCACTGATGCTGGATAAAAAGCCGGGACAATTGATTGAATTTATGCCCGAACCGGAGGCCGAAGCCTTGGCCGAAACCCTCATCGCCTTCGCCAACGCCGACGGTGGCACCATCTACCTGGGGGTGGAACCTGGCGGCAAGGTGCGGGGCGACGTCTTCCCCGAGGAAGTCGAGGGGGTTCTGGGTTCCGCCCAGCGGATGTGCAGGCCGCCGGTGAGGACCGAATGGGAACAAATCGAAACCCCCAGTGGCACTGTCATAGCCCTTACCGTTTACCGCAGCATAGACCTCCACAGCCTTAAAGACGGACGGGTATTCGTGCGGGCAGGAGCCGAGAACCGGCTCTTAAGCGGTGATGAAATAAGGCGGTTGGCTTCCACCAAGCCCACCAGCGCTTACGAAGAAGAACCCATCTGGGGGGCAACCAGGGAAGATTTCGATGAAACCATCATCGAAGAATACCTGAAAAAGCGAGAGGAGAGGGAAGGGAGACGTCCACCGGGCACGGTGGAGGAAATCCTCACCGACATAGGAGCATTGACAAGGGAAGGACAACCGACGGTGGCGGGCTTGCTCCTCTTCGGGAAACATCCCCAGAGCTTGCTCCCCCAAAGCGGGCTGGTATTCGTGCGGTTTATGGGGAATGAACCCCGGGGGCCGAAAGGGATGGTGGGCTATGGACGACGGGAGGAGATAACCGGACCGCTGTGCCGGGTCATCGAACGGGCCTGGGAAGTGGTGTGGGAGGAGATGAAGAGAGAAGCAGTGGTAAAAGGCCTGGTGCGGGAGGACCGCACCGAATACCCGCCTTTTGCCGTGCGTGAAGCCTTGGTTAATGCCGTAGCCCACCGGGATTACCGGCTCCGGGGACGCCGTATCGAGGTGCGGATGTTCGACAACCGCCTGGAAGTGACCAGCCCTGGCGGGCTCCCCGGTTACATCACCCTCGACAACATTGTAGACGAACACTTCTCCCGCAACCCCCGCATCGTCTCAGGACTCTTCTACTGGGGCTTTATCGAGGAACTGGGCCTGGGCATTGACCGGATGATCGAAGAGATGGTGAACGCCGGGCACCCGCCGCCGGAGTTCAAAGCCACACCCTATTCCTTCACCGTCACCCTCTACAACGTGCAGGAGCACCCTGCCCTTATGGCCTGGGAGCGGGATATGAACGAGCGGCAATTGGCGGCGATAAACTACATCCGCCAGCACGGGCGCATCACCAATCGGGAATACCGCCAGCTTTGCCCTCACGTCTCGGCCGAAACCCTCCGCCTAGACCTGGCAGATTTGGTCAAGAAGGGGGTTCTGATTAAAGTGGGGGATAAGAGAGGGACGTATTACATACTCAAATAAAGGATCTAGCCACCTGACACTTTTACGAAGCTGGGCTCAGAAATGGCCGGGAGCTGGAAACTCCCGGCTAAGAATCTGGAAGCGGGTTGAAAACCCGCTAATCCTCAGCCGGTTTTCAACCGGCTTTAAGGCTTCTCAGCCGG
>DRAO01000378.1 GCA_011041825.1 Chloroflexota bacterium | reverse complement strand
CCGCTAACCCTCAGCCGGTTTTCAACCGGCTTTAAGGCTTCTCAGCCGGGTGATTCATCGCCCGGCGGGTGGGCTGCGTAAATCTGCTTCAGGGGAGCAAGTCAAAAGTGTCAGGTAGCTAGAATCCTTATTAAATTTCAAGGAGGTGATTAGCGATGTTTAGGGGATTTGGCAGAGGTGGAGGACGTGGTATGGGGATGGGCCGTAGAGGAGGACGAGGCGGGGGCCGGATGGGCCGTATGGGTGGCTCGAAAGCCGCTGGCCCCGGTGGATTCTGCGTGTGCCCTAGCTGTGGGCATCGTGTTCCCCATCAGGCAGGCGTTCCCTGTTACCAACTCCGATGCCCCAATTGTGGCACCCAAATGCTAAGGGAATAGAGCGGTGAAAATGAAGGGAATCTCCTGGCAAGTTATGGCGCTCTCGCTATCCATCGGATTTACGCTGGCTGGCTGTATGAAGGCTTATACTCCGCCTCCCGAAACGACAACGCCTTCCTTACCGGCGAAAACACCGACTGTAACACCAACTTTCACACCCGGGCACCTTGCTACCATCACCACCACCCCTGCGCCGAAGCCTTCGCCCACCGAGCCGATGCCTTCTCCTACCCCCAAACCCACCCCCACGCCGATAAAGGCTATGCAGGGTGTGACCATCACCATACTTTACGATAATAACCCTTATGCTCCGGGCCTGAAAACGGCCTGGGGCTTTTCCTGCCTGGTGGAGAAGGGGGAAGAGGTGGTGCTCTTCGATACGGGAGGAGATGCCTATATCCTGCTGGGAAATATGCAACTCCTGGGAATTGACCCTTCACGCATCAATGCGGTGGTGCTATCTCACATCCATGGTGACCACACAGGCGGGTTGGGGGGCGTGCTGGCCCTTAACTCCCGGGTCACCGTATTCCTGCCCCGTTCTTTCCCCGAGAGCTTCAAAACCCGATTACGGAGCCAGGTGAAAGTCGTCGAAATCGGTGACCCCGGGGAGATAATGCCTGGGATTTACACCACTGGCGAGATGGGGACCTCCATCCGGGAGCAGGGATTGGTGGTGGACACGCCGAAAGGTGCAGTGCTCATAACCGGTTGCGCCCACCCCGGCATCGTCAAGATGGTGGAGAAGGCCAAGCAACTGCGGGGGGAGATATACCTGGTGATGGGTGGATTCCACCTGGGTGGGGTCAGCGAAGCTGAGATTGCCCGCATTGTAAGCGCTTTCCGCCGCCTGGATGTGAAGAAAGTGGCCCCTTGCCATTGCAGTGGTGATAGGGCCAGGCAAGCTTTCAAGCGGGAATATGGTGCTGACTGCATCCTTGCTGGGGTAGGTTCACGGTTGAGTTTTTGATGAGGGGGGAGTCGGCTTTCCGGACGGCGGCTAGCCGTCGTCCGGAAAGGCATCTCTTAACCTCGGAGGCGACCGATGAGCATTGTTTACGGCCCTGTGCCCTCCTGGAGGCTGGGGCGCTCCCTGGGAGTTGACCCTGTCTCCACCAGGGGCAAAACCTGTTCCTTCAATTGTGTCTACTGCCAGCTTGGCCCTACCCGCCATCCCCTGACCAAACGGCGTATCTTCGTGGAGCCAGAAGCCTTGGCGGCGGAGCTAGAGAGGGTGAAGCAGAAGGGCATCGAACTCGATTACATCACTTTCTCCGGCATTGGTGAGCCCACCTTGGCTTCCAACCTGGCGGAGTTGGTGCAAGTAGTGCGGCGGATCTTCCCCCATCATCCCATCGCCATCCTCACCAACTCGTCCCTCTTCCCGCTGGCCGAAGTGAGGCGGGATTTAGCCGGGTTCGATTTGATAGCCGCCAAGGTGGATGCCCCTGACGAAGGGTCGTTCAAGGCCATAAACCGTCCCTTCGTCCCCTTCACCCTGGCCGAAATCATCGAGGGGATAAAGCGGCTGCGGGATGAATTCACCGGCAAGCTAGCCTTGCAGATGATGTTCATCCCCCAGAACAAGGACCGGGCGGCGGATATGGCCCGCATTGCCCGTTCCATCGGCCCGGATGAAATCCAGCTCAACACGCCACTGCGCCCCTCGCCAGTGCAGCCCCTCACCCCGGAGGAGATGGCCCAGATAGAGGCAGCCTTCCAAGGGCTCCCCTACATCAATGTGTATCGGGCATCCCGACCCACCGTGCAGCCCCTCGATACCGCTGAGATGCGCCGGAGGAGACCGGAGTAGGCGGGATGTGGAGGTGGTGGCTTGTCATACTGCTCTTGACCCTATCGGCTTGTCGGAGCTCCCCTCCCCGCTGGAAGCAGGTGGGGGAGGGGATACCACCTCAAGCCGGGATGACATCCGTGGCCGTAGCCCCAGGCAACCCTTATGTCGTGTATGCGGCGGCCTATGCCTTGGGTGGCCTCTACCGCTCCGAAGATGCAGGGGATTCGTGGGCGCTGAAGGCGAGCGGCCTTGAGGATGTTACCGTCTATTCGATAGCCGTGCATCCCCAGGATTGGGAGAGGGTGGCGGTGGGAGCCACCGACGGCGCATACCTCACCCGTGACGGGGGCGGCTCCTGGGTGAAGCTGCGGGGGCTGCCTGACACCTTCGCCTACGCTGCGGCCTTCGCCCCCGACGGTGAAAAGCTTTACATCGGGACGGAAGGCGCCGGGGTGTACGCTTGCAACCCCGATGAGGCCCTTTGCCAGGAGGATGGCCTGGCGGGAAAAACCGTCCTCTCGCTGGCCGTAACCCCTGACGGCGTGGCCCTGGCCGGGACGGGGGGTGAAGGTGTGTGGGTGAAAGGAGGTGACTGGCATCCGGCAAGAGCTCCTTTCGACAGAGGCTTCGTCACCCAGATGGCGGTGGCCGAGGATGGCAGCGTCTATGCCCTCAAAGATTACCGGGCCTATGCCAGCCAGGATGGGGGAACCACCTGGCGGCGGGTGAGCCCCGAAGGAGGCCGTTTCCTCTCCCTGGGTGTAAACCCCCATCGTCCAGGCGAAATTTACTTAGGTACAGGCGGGGGCGAAGTCCTCTTCACCCGTGATGGAGGGCGAAGCTGGCAAATCCTGACCGGGGAACTGCACCGGGCCGAAATCACCTGCATAGCCGTATCCGCCGATTCCACCCTCTACCTGGGAACCCACTGGGGCGGGCTCTACCGGCTGAAGAACGGGGAGCTGGCAGTGATGGGCGTGGGGAAGCCGGTGGTGACCTCGCTGGCCCGCCACCCTCATCAGCCCCATCACCTCTATGCGGGCACGCTGCACGGGGTGTACGAATCCAGGGACGGCGGCTTGCGTTGGGAGCTCATCACCGGCAAGGTGGGGCGGATTTACGTCTATGCCGTTGCCCTGGCCCCCAGGTGCCCCCTCGTTCAGGAGCCCACCGATGAGGCCTGGATTTACGTGGGTGCCCACGACGGTATCTACGTGAGCAGGGATGGCGGTCGGTCCTGGCATTGGGCCACCGGCGATTTAGGGGCCATCACCGTGTTCAACATAACCCCGCATCCCCGGGACCCCTGCACCATCTACGCTGGAAATTGGGGCAACAACATCCTCCTCACCACCGACGGTGGCCAGACCTGGGCTCCCATCCACCACGGGCTGGAGACCCTCTCGGTGCACTCCTTCGCCATAGCTCCCTGGGATTCGCAGACCCTCTTCGCCGGGACGGTGGAGGCTGTCTACAAGAGCACCGACGGCGGTAATTCGTGGCGGCCTGTGCAAGCAGGGATGCGGGAGAAGCTCACCACCTTTGCCCTGCTGGCAAGGGCCGACGGCACGGTTTATGCCGGAACCACCGATGGGGTTTACGTGAGCCGGGACAAGGGGGAGACCTGGGGGCTTTCAGGGCTGGAGGGGATGACGGTGACCGCCCTGGCTTTCGGCCCTGAAGGGAGCGATGTCATCTACGCTGGGACGGAGCACCACGGACTTTACCGCAGCGCCGACGGCGGTAAGCGATGGGAGCCCTGGGGCGATGAATTCCGCCACGCCAGCATCTACGCCATCCTGATTGGGGAGGAGGGCGTCTGGGTTGGGGGTGAGGGCGGCCTTTTTTGGAACGAGAACTGAAATGCCCAATTATGCGAGGGTCTTAAGCAATTTTTCGTAGGTTTGTTCGAGGAGTTCTGGGATAACCCTGGTTTCAGCCATCACGGCCATAAAGTTGGTATCACCCTCCCATCGGGGTACGATGTGGATGTGCACGTGGTCAACTATCCCTGCTCCTGCTGCTTTGCCGATGTTTACCCCTATGTTGAAGCCATCGGGGTTCATAACCTTCCGAAGGGCTGCCAGGCTTTGGTTAACGATGTTCATCATCTCCAGAAGCTCCTCATCATCCAATTGCTCCAGGCTCGGGACGTGCCTGTAGGGCACCACCATTATATGCCCATTGTTATAAGGGTAGAGGTTGAGCATTGAGCAGCTTTTATCGCCCCGATAGAGGATGTAATTTTCCCGGTCCCGATTTTCCGCTATCTTCTCACACAGGATGCAATTGGATGGCTTGGGGCTGAGGATATAGCTCATTCTCCAAGGGCTCCACAATCGCTTCATCGGCTGGCTCCTCCAAGGGCAAATGCCTCTCGGTTTCATCCATAACCCGGCTTTTCATCGCCTTGAGATAGAGAGGTAATAAGAAGACCAGGCTTTGTCTATCATTTCCCTGGTAAGGCGAGGGGAGGTGTTGGAATAACGGGCTATGGATTCTATCTCATCAAGCAAATCCCTGGGGTGACAGGCCCGCAAAGGGATTTTATTTTTTATGTAATGCTCTTTGAGGAGATAGATAAGGACTTTCTCATCATAAGGGATGCCTCTCCTCTCACATTCCCGCTTGAAGATAAGGCGGTATTCTTCAAAAGTGGGATTACGCACCTCTATTTTATGCCTTATGCGGCGCAGGAAAGCCTCATCCGCTAGCCTGTGGGGGGGCAAGTTGGTGGAGAACACGATGAGAACTTCAAAGGGAATCTCTATCTTGAGGCCCGTGTGCATAGTCAGGTAATCCACCCGCTTTTCCAAGGGCACAATCCAGCGGTTCAATATATCCTGGGGGCGAGCTTGCTGCCGCCCAAAGTCATCTATCAGCAGCATTCCGCCATTAGCCTTCATCTGGAGAGGCGCTTCATAGTATTTCGTTATCTCGTTGTAAATTAAATCCAAATCTTCCATCGTCAATTCGCCGCCAGCGGTGAGGAAGGGCCGATGTATCAATAGCCAGCGTCGGTCATATTGGATAAGGGTTTCTGCCTCCTGCACCACCAGCTTGTGGTTGAGGTTATCGTACACCTTGATAACGTGCCCGTTAACTTCCACTGCATAGGGGATGAACATCGTGTCTTCCATTATGAGCTTGCCAATGGCTTCCGAGATGGCGGTTTTACCGTTGCCTGGGGGTCCGTAAAGGAAGATGGAGCGCCCCATATTCACGCCCGGACCGAGCTTGCTCAGCACATCTTCTCCTAACACCAGGTGAGACAGAGCTTTGCGGAGCTTCCCAGGTGATATTGGGTTCCTCGATAGGGCTTGCGCTTTTATCGCCTTCCTGTAGTCCTCCAAGGGAACCGGGGCTGGGCCTACGTATTGGGAACGCTCAAGCACTTCCTTGGCTTTCTCGCTGCCTTTCTCCGTGATTACGTATTCAAAATCCCGTTCGCTTACGCTCTTGCTCCCCCTGACCTCGCAGAGCCTTTCCCGGCGGAGGAATTCCAAGACTTTATCCACAACGCCGCTGAAAGGCAGAGAGAGGGCTTCCGCTATTTGGGAGCCGGTCATAAAGCCTTCGAAGTAGAGGGTCTTCAATACAAGGTCAGAGAGGAAACCAAGGTTAAGGCCTGTCTCCTTCAGAGACCGGGGAGGATTGGGGAAGAAAGGGAATCCTTCAAGGCTTTTGGTTTTTTCGTCTTTTCTGGTCATAGTAATACGTTCCACTTCATATAACCCCCAGCTCTTGTTCTTAATCCATTAGAGAGTATACCACATCGGCCTTAAGACCGCAAGGAAAGACTTGAGATCGAAAAGCTTTGTAAGGCTAACTCACGCCCTTGACTTTCGCCTTAAAACGTGGTAAAAAGCCTAGTGCAATGGCAGGTTTACCCGAGGATAACCTGGAGATGGAGTTGTGGAATGCCCGATAGGGTCTCACATCAATACGTATTACTTTACATCCTTGGAAGCGGCCATTGCGGTTCCACGCTTCTAGATTTATTGCTCAACGGGCACTCGCAGGTATTGGGGCTGGGCGAGATTCGGGCTATGCACAGGTATATAGCT
>DRAO01000137.1 GCA_011041825.1 Chloroflexota bacterium | reverse complement strand
GGCTAAAAGCCCCGGCCTGAGCAGTGAAAGCCCGCCTTTGGCGGGCTTGCCAGGGCGCTTCCAGCGCCCTTTCTCTGCTCAGCCGGGAGCTTTGAGCTCCCGGCCCTCCCTCCGTTGGCCTCTATGTTAATATGAGCACCTCCTCTTTCGCCCCCTCTTGAGGCAACATCCTCAACCACGGTTAAATGGAGTGCTGCCGGCGAAGCCCCCGCACGAGAAAACACCCACTTTTTCTATCCCTAGCTTGCGGAGTAGTTTCCAACCCCGGAGTTTTTCAACACCCTCCCAAAAACCTTTTTGCCAATGAGGGCACTAGTATGGTAGAATAATAGGCGCAAATTGCTGGGCACAGAGGAAAGCCTGGCAGCAAGTGATAAACCAGGGAGGGAATGCCTATGAAAACGGCAAAGCGAATGGCTCGACTTGGTACCGAAACAGCCTTTGAAGTTCTGGCAAAAGCCAGGGCCCTTGAAGCCCAGGGGAGAGATATAATCCACCTGGAAATAGGCGAACCCGATTTCGACACCCCTCGCAACATCATTGATGCCGCTATAAAGGCCCTGAACGATGGATACACTCACTACACCCCTTCCGCAGGTTTCATCCAATTGCGCCAGACTATAGCTGAGTATATTTCTAAAACCCGAAACATAGATGTAGGACCGGAGAACGTGGTGGTGGTCCCCGGGGGTAAACCCATCATTTTCTTCTCAATCCTGGCCCTGTGTGAAGAAGGCGATGAGGTCATTTACCCCAACCCAGGCTACCCCATCTATGAGTCAATGATAAACTTCGTGGGGGCCACACCTGTGCCCATAAGGTTGCGGATGGAGAAGAACTTCTCCTTCGACATTGATGAATTCCGCAGCCTCATATCCCCCAGGACAAAGATGATAGTCATCAACTCCCCTCAAAACCCCACCGGTGGTATCCTTACCCGAGAGGACCTGGAAGCCATCGCCGAAGTAGCCATTGAGAACGACATAATGGTGCTCTCGGATGAGATTTACAGCCGCATCATCTACGATGGGGAATTCCAAAGCATTGCCAGCCTGCCAGGGATGAAAGAGCACACCATCCTCCTGGATGGGTTCTCCAAAACCTATGCGATGACAGGATGGCGCCTCGGTTACGGGGTTATGCCCGAATGGCTTGCCGAGCACATAACTCGCCTGATGACCAACTCCAACTCCTGCGCTGCTGCCTTTACCCAGATAGCGGGCATAGAAGCCCTGACAGGCCCTCAGGATGAGGTGGATAAGATGGTGCAGGCTTTCAGGGAGCGCCGGGATTTAATCGTGGAGCGCCTTAACAAAATCCCCGGCTTTAAGTGCCTCAAGCCCTCCGGTGCTTTCTACGTTTTCCCCAACATTGAAGGCACGGGGATGAAGAGCAAGGAAATGGCCGATTACCTCCTCTATGAAGGAGGAGTGGCTGTCCTGCCCGGCACCTCCTTTGGTGAATACGGTGAGGGCTTCATCAGGCTCTCTTATGCCAATTCTCTTGAGAACATAAGCAAAGCCCTGGACCGCATAGAGGAGGTCATTTCCAGATTGTGAGGAGGGTAAACCCGAAAGGGTAAGCCAAGCCGAAGAAAAAGGGAGCTTCTTCTGGGCAGCGGATTTGCCGCTGCCCAGAAGAACTTCTTACCCTTCTCGGGAGGTAGTTCCACTCTTAATCGTGGCCACATAAAAAGGAGGATTTTGTCCCAAAAGGAGAGGTGTTTTTTGCCCCTGTTGTGGGGCAACATTGCCAACCACAGTTAAGCGAGGTGCTACCTGAGCATAGTCACAGCTTGATAGATGAACCACAGGGTGAACAAAGCCCAGAGTCCTCGCTCCCACCACCTGTCACTGCATAGGCTTAACCCTGCACAAAAGAAGGCCAAGCCTGTGGATATGGCCCCTTGAAATCGAGCCAGGCCAATCACATCCCTAAAGCGCTGCTTCTGCTCCTTAGCCCACCAATCGGCATAGCTGAGGGTGGCAAGGATTATCGAAAGCCCCAAAATCCAGAGGCTGTTGCGGAAAACGCCCCACCAGTCTATCATATCACTCCCTACGGCTTGAAGTTAGCCAGGCTGTCACCCCACAACATACCCCAACTGCTTTTAGTTCATCAGCTATAACCTTGTATTCAGCGGCAGCCCTTCCAAACCCTTTAGCCAAGATGTGACGGCCTAAATCAAGCAAGGCTTCTAGACAACGACGCAAATATGACTCCGCCGCAGCGGGGGTACATGGATCCTCCCCAAAATCTTCCAGTGAATTCAAGGGCAAAGAACGTACATTATGCATTTTACCAGGGTCCCCAAAGTTTTACAATCCGCTCACACCAGTGCCTTTCCATCCAAATCGGGCGGGATGGGCACATCCAGCAGCTTCAACACCGTGGGCATAGCATCGGCCACCCAGGGTGTGCGGTCAACCTGAATGGATTGGCCCCGGATGCAAAACATCGCATCGTCGTAGGTGTGCATACCGATGAGGGCATCGCCTTTGAAGGTGAGCTGGGTTTTGCCAAATCCGGCCTTGAGGTCGAATCCTCGCTTAGGCACTAAGATTAAGTCGGCAGCCCGGTCCAGGAGAGGTCCCGAATAGATTTCCTCCCTCCGCAGCACTTTTTCTATCATCAACTCACCGGTATCTGGATCACGGAGCTCCAAAGCCGCCTGTGCTATCTCTTCCCGCAAGTCTTCATATTCTTTCCCAGGCGATACTACCCCTTGTGGTTCCCGCCCCTTCAAATTGATGAAAACCCGGCCAGGGTCGAGGCTGTAAGCCAGCGATGAGGGGTCAATGTCCTCTAGGGTGCGGGGAGAATCGCTTTTGTAGCGCAGCCACCCCTTCTCGGCAAGCCAGTAGTTGACGTAAACCTCCTTTTTCAGCGTGCAGAAGCCATGATCGCTCATCACGATGAGGGTGGTGTTGTCGTCCAGGCGCTTGACCACGTCGCCCAGGATGCGGTCTATGCGCTCGTAGACGGCGAAGAAGGCGGGAGCGTACTGCGGATGCCCCTGCTCCATAAGCTCCCAGAGGAAATGGTGAAGCCGGTCGGTTTCCATTATGTGGCACTGGAAGAAGTCCCATTCTTCGTTATCCATAAAGTGGAAGAGAGCCTTGGCCCTGGCTTCCATGGCCTCGTTGACCTCTTTGAGAGCCAGGTCTTTTGACTTGCGGGCTGCCCCGGGGTCGGCATCCAGTTTATAACCAAGCTGCTTAAGGGTAGAAGCCACCTGAGGTGGATACGCTCCCTTCTCCACCGTGGGGCTCAGGAACCCGGCAATGAGCACACCGTTAACAGGCCGAGGTGGGTAGGTTACGGGCACATTGATGACCACCACCCGCTTCCCGGCATCGCTGAGGATTTCCCAGAGGGTCTTGGATTGCATCGTCCGGGAATTGGGGATGAAATACTTGTAGGAATCTGGGCGGCGGTCTACGAAGCCGAAGATGCCGTGCTTGGCGGGGTTCTTCCCGGTCATATAACACGACCAGGCAACCGAGGAGACGGTTGGGTAAACGGAGTTGATGGTGATGAAGGAGCCCTCTTCCACGAGCCGGGCGAAGTTGGGCATCCGGCCTTCCCGGATCATCCTTTGCAGGAAGCTGTAGGGTGTGCCATCGAGGCCGATGACCACAACCTTGCGTTTTCGAGGGCGAAAGCGTGATAAGAGTCCCATAGGTGCCTCCAAGGTGAGAAGATGGGTTTTTCAGGGCAACGGCTTCGCTGCCCCGAAAAACTTTCCCTTCCTTTACGATTTACTCCCAAGATCGTTATTGAGGATTAAGCTCATCCAGTATCCGGTTGGCTAACTCCACGAAAGTTTGTTGAAGTTCCTCCAGGGTCAGAGGCTTTTTCATCTCAGGGAGGCGTTTTAACTTCTGAACTTGCAACAAAGCCCCGGCGAAGTGAAAAGGGTGCAAGCCTAAATCCTTCTGCTGAGCCTTGGCAAAAAGGTCGTCGAAATCGTAACCGGCCTTGAGGATGAAATACAAATCCACAAAATCCTTGGCATCGGTGCGGCCCAAAATGGCGGTGATTTTGTTAGCCCCGATGTTCTCCACGCTGTCCACGATGATACCTTCAAAGGCCTTTTTCTCGCCAAACTGGGGGCCAAAATCCCTCACCAGGTCCACGTGCAACCCCTGCCCCTTTTCACCCTCTGCGATGTACTGGCGAAAGTGCTCAGACGTGCGGGTACGTATCAGGCGGCAGTTCAAATCCGCCAGGATGCGGGAGACCACAGGGTCGCTTTCTCGCAACGCCAAATCGTCCACGGTGAACAGGTCCAAATCAACGCTTATGCGATGGTGAAAGTAGAAAGCCGCCAGGGCCGTTCCGCCCGTGAGGAAGAAGCGCTGTCCCGCTCGGGTGGCGAAGAAGCGCCGCAGGAACTCTTCTTGAAGGGGCGTTAGAAATTCACCGCCCACGACTCCACCTCTTCAGAGCATAAGCCCACAGTTCCCTATCTTGGGGCCACCGGAACTGCAAGCGGTCGAAATTCTCCCGGATGTCCTCCACCGTGAGGTACTTCCAGATATCCTCCCACCGGGCGTATTCGAGGATGCGTGTGATGACCCAGGCCTTCTCCACTTCATTGCCGCTGCGGAGGATTTCCCTGATCTCGTCTTCGGTTATGTCGTAATCCCAAAAGAAGTAAGGGCGCTTGCCCTTGGATTTCTGAGCAATTTTTTTCTCGGCCATTGAGGATCTCCCCGATTTTTGCCGGAAACCTTTCGGGCTCTTCTGTCCCTAGAAACCCCGGCTTTTACTGGTTTCCCAACCTTATAGCTTGATAACTTGCCGCCTGCTGCCAGCAGCCTGTCGCCAGAAGCTAGAAGCCAGAAGCTAAATATACCCCAACGCCCGCAGGCGCTCTTCCACCAGCTCTTCTTCTTCCTCGCTGTAGTACCCCTGCTCCTTGGGCGGGATGTAGCCGTGCCCTTCGAGCCAGGCTATGATTTTGCGGAAGCTCTCTTCGGGGGTTTCCTTGTCGGTTTCCACCACGATTTCGGGGTTTTCAGGTTCTTCGTAGGGGTCGGAGACGCCGGTGAAGTTCTCGATTTCGCCCCGCAGAGCCTTGGAATAAAGCCCTTTCACATCCCGCTCGATGAGGACCTCCAGCGGGCACTTGCAGTACACTTCCACGAATCGGCCTATCTCCTGCCGGGCCTCGGCCCGCTTCTCCCGATAGGGCGAGATGAAGGAGGTGATGACCACCACGTCGTTGCGGGTGAGGAGCTTGGCGACGAAGGTAACCCGCTCGATGTTTTTATCCCGGTCTTCCTTGGTGAAGCCCAGGTCCCGTGAAAGGCTCTGGCGGACGATGTCGCCGTCGAGTCGCTCTACCTTCATACCCCTGGAGCGCAATTCCGCTTCGACCATTTTGGCCAACGTGGTCTTGCCGGAGCCAGAGAGTCCTGTGAACCACAGGGTGAAGCCGGGGTACTGCATAGTTACCTCCTCAGCGTTGAATTGCTTTTTTGTGCGGAGGCAAAACCTCCGCCAGGAAAGCACCTTATTTCATTAACTCAAGCACCTTTTCCGCTACATCCAAAAGGCGCATCTTCTGCCTCACACCGTCCTGCCTGTTCCTGGGGTCGTAGATTATGTAAAGCCCCTCCTGAGCGTGGTTGGCATCATCTGGGCCAGTGTCGTTCTCGAAGGTGTAGATGTCGCCTATGCCCAAACTGCCCACCGAGCGCCAGGCCAGGTTCCCGAAGTAGACGATGAGGTCGGGCGGGATGTTGCGCACTTCCCGGTAGACTTCCTCGGGCTTGAAGACACGGGTGCCGATGTTGCGGCCCTCCGGGTCGGTGAGGGCTTCAAGCTTTTCACGCAACTCTTCCCGCACTTTCTCGTAGTCGTCGGGGGCAACGACGCCCTGGGGCTCCCGGCCTTTGACGTTGAGGAAGAGCCGCCCGTAGTAGCCGCCCTCGCCCCAGGCGATGGTGTGCTCCCAGTCTATCTCCACTTTTTCCAGGGGCACCATCCGGTCGGGCTCCTCTTTGAGCACGAGGTACCCTTCGCGCACGAGCCACTCGTTGAAGCAGATGCCGCCTTCCATCGGCCTGGCCCCGTGGTCGGAAACCACGAAGACCACGGTGTCGTCGTCCACCATCCCCAGAATATCGCCGATTTCCCGGTCAATGTAGCGGTAGTAATCCAGCACCACATTCTCGTACTTGTTGCCCGGCACATATTTGGGGTGGCGGGGATCAAAGTACTTCCAGAACCCATGATGGAGGCGGTCAACCCCCATCTC
>DRAO01000056.1 GCA_011041825.1 Chloroflexota bacterium | reverse complement strand
GGTAAAGGTAAAGCAGGATCTCAGTGGTGGCTACCGTAGTATACTTGAGAGCATAGAAAAAGCACAAATAGTTCATCGCCGTGCCCACCACCCCGTAGACCACGAAGGCAGGCAGATGCCTAGGCCTCACCCGCAGCTGGTTTGGGTCGGCGATGGCCAGGGCGATGGCGAGGGTGAGGGTGGCGATGATGGCCCTGATGGCGATGAGCACCAGGGCGTCCACGCCGTAAGAGTATGCTACCTTGGCGAATATCCCGATGGTGGCCCACAGGAAGGCAGCCACCGCTGCCAGCGCAAATCCTTTCATTTGACTAACAACTTAACCGTGGTTGGCAATGTTGCCCCACCGTGGGGCAAAAAAGGAGAAAAGGGAGCGTTTTTGTGGGCAACGGCTTTGCCGTTGCCCACAAAAACCCCTTTCTTTTTGGGACAAAATCCCACTTTTTATGTGACCACGATTAAGCATTGCACAATTGATAACGTTATCCCTCAGGTCCAGGCCTGCTTGATGGCTTCCTTCATCGCTTTGTACACATTCCGATAAAGCCTGTGGCGGTCAAGCGCCTGGGGGTTTATGGTCACCAGGGCTATCATCACATCTCTATCAACTGCCTCAGGGGGGATAAGGCCCTCTCCCAATGCGTCCACCACAGCCTTGGCGATGGCAGCTTGGGTAGGCCCGTAGACCATATTAGCCTGGCGAAGATTGCGCAGTTCCACCCCCGGCACGATGAGAGTGGGAGGTCGCACTGTCAAATTGGGCTCCAAGACCGCCGTCAGGGCCTCCCGAGAGGCCAGCGGGTACGTAAGTTGATAAGCATAGGTTTCCCCAAGGATGCCATTTTTAGCCCCGGCTATCAAATCTATCTGAGCTTTTTCGGCCTCATCTCCGGCGCTGCCTGAACCAAGGCGTAATCCCTCCCGGCGGATGTCCTGGGCAGTGATGCCGATTTCACTGAAGCGGTCTTCCAATTCTTCGGCTGAGGGGTGATAGCGGACTTCGGCGGGGGTGACTTTGCCCAGTTTCTCCAGCTCCAAGCGGATTTCGGCTCGGTCCTCGTGAACCAGTGCCCCGCCAACTCCTTTGAGGGGGCGGCGTGGTCTTCCCACATTCAGCCCCATCATATTCAGGGCTGCCTTTACAGCCACAGTTCCGCCGTAACGGACGAAGATGCGGCTCAGTTTCTGCACCCGGCGCTGGAACTCACGGGCTCTCTCCAGGTCGCCTTCCCCTACGGCCTTGTAAACCTCCTGCCAGACCTCTGGGTAAACGTTGGCTGAGGCCAGGATCATCCCCGATGCCCCTGCTGCCAAGGCGCCCACCACGATTTCATCGTGTCCTACCAGCACGTCAATGCGGTCACCGCAATATTCGAGGATTTCCATCATATAGGCCAGGTTCCCCGATGAATCCTTCAAGCCCACGATGTTAGGTATATCGGCTAAATCTTCCACCACCCGGCGGGGGAGGTAAGCCCCTACAGTCTGGGGGATGTTATAGAGGATGATAGGGATGTCCACCGCCTTGGCTATTTCGTAGAAATGCTGGTAGATGCCCTTGTCGGAAGGGTGGAGGAAATAAGGCGTCACCACCAGGCAGGCATCGGCTCCGGCTTCTTTGGCTGCCTCGGCGAAGGAGATAGCCTGTTTTGTGGAAGCAGCTCCCGCCCCAGCGATGATAATCTTTTGCCCCTTGACCTCGTCAATGACGATGTCCAGAACCTGCCTTCGCTCCTCAGGCGAGAGGTAGACAAATTCTCCCGTGGTGCCTACGGGGACAAAGCCATCTACATAGGGCATAAGGTAACGGATTAAATTCCGGAGGGCTTCCTCGTTGAGGTTTTCATCTTTATCGAAGGGTGTGACGAGGGCAGGGAACACTCCGTGCAATGAAACAGTGCTCATCGCTTTTGCCTCCTAAGGTTGTTATTGCTTTTGAGCAACAGCGAAGCTGCCGCTCAGAAGCAGTTTCTCCTTCCCAAATTATAGCCTAAAGTGGACTCTATTACAAGGAAATCGGGGCCGAGGGTGTTGAAAAAGCGCCTTCTCAGAGTTGCTCGTTATCTACCGAAGGGTGGATTTTTGTGGTATGTTAGAAAATTGTTACCTTAAAATTTTGCAAAAATGGCTTTGTGGGGCTGGACTTTGTGGAGGATATGTGGTAGAATTAGGGTAAAATTGTGGTAATTTGTGGTGTAAAGTGGTGGACAAAGCCTTTTAAAGGCCTCAAAAACGGGGCAAAGTGGAGGATTTAGAACAAATGTTCTCAAGCGAGCGTCGTCACTCCCTTGATGAAAAGGGGCGTATCATCATACCTGCTGAGTTCCGCCCTTACCTGGAGGGAGGTATGTTCCTCACCAGGGGTTTGGATGGATGCCTCTTCCTGTTCCCCTTGGATGTATGGGAAGAGCTCGCTCAGAAGATAAAGCAATTGCCTCTCACCAACCCTATGGCTCGGACATTCAGCCGCCTCATCCTTTCGGGGGAAAAATGCCAGATGGATAAGCAGGGGCGAATTCTCATCCCCTCCCACCTGCGGGAGTTTGCCCAATTGGAGGACAAAGTGGTGATTGTGGGGGTAGGGACAAGGGTGGAAATCTGGAATGAACGCAAATGGGATGAGGCAGTGAGGCGGCTTCGGGATGAAAGTGACCTTTTCGCTGAACAATTCAAAGAATTGGGTATATAAGTATGCCGCACATCCCAGTGCTCCTTAACGAAGTGATAGAAGGCTTAACCGTGAAGCCTGGAGGGTTATACATAGATGCCACCGTAGGGGCCGGAGGTCATGCGGAGGCCATTCTCGAGGCCTCTTCGCCCGATGGCTGTCTTCTGGGCATTGATGCCGATGAGGAAGCCGTTAGATTAGCTTCGGAGAAATTAGCTCGCTTCGGAGACCGGGTGGTGATAGTGAGAGCTAATTTCTCCGATTTAGCTTTTGTGGCGAGGAGGGAAGGGTTCATAGAGGTGGATGGCATCCTGTTTGACCTGGGGTTTGCTTCATTCCAGATAGAAAATCCCGAAAGGGGTTTCTCCTTATATGCCGATGGCCCCCTCGATATGAGGTACGACCGTTCCAAGGGGTTTTCAGCTTACCATCTGGTTAATCGTTTAAAGGAGAAGGAGTTGGCCGAGATAATCCGTCGTTACGGGGAAGAGCCGAAGGCTCACCGCATTGCCAGGGCCATCGTGAGGGCCAGGCCCATACGCACAACCCTCGAATTGGCCAGGGTTGTGGAGCAGGTTACCGGGCCTGGTAGAGGACGCCTTCATCCCGCCACCCGGACTTTCTTGGCTTTGCGGATTGCCGTTAACGATGAACTCGGGGCTTTGAGGGCAGCTTTGCCCCAGGCGGTGGAACTGCTTGCCCCTGGGGGCAGGCTGGCGGTTATCTCATTCCATTCCCTGGAAGACCGGATAGTCAAGGAGTTCTTCCGGCGGGAATCCAGGGATTGCATCTGCCCTCCTGAGGTGCCGGTTTGTTGCTGTGGGCATAAGGCAACCATCAGGGTTATAACCCCGAAACCGATAAGGCCATCGCCAGAGGAAGTGGAGGCAAATCCGAGGAGCAGAAGCGCCCGCCTGAGGATAGCGGAGAAAATCACCCAAAAAGGAGGGGGATAAGTGATAGGCCAGAGGCTGGATTCCATAAGCCTACCATTGCCCAGGACAAGGGTACGGATAGTAGGATGGACCCGTCTGCTGGATAAGACCACGCTGTTTTTGCTAATCCTCGTTACTTTGATTATAATGGTAACGTGGCTGAGCTTCGCCGCCCAGGCCCAGGTGGCTGCCATTGAGGCTCGGACCCGGGCCATTGAAACCGAAAGCTCTCGCCTTAAGATGGCAAATGTCCAGCTTTTGGAAAGGATTTCCAGGGTCTTGAGCTTCCAAAGGCTATCCACCGAGGCCGCACATATGAATTACGCATATCCAGGGTGGTATGACTGGGAGATAATGGCCGGGGAATGAGTTTAAGGTCAGCATTGGGAAGGTTGTTTTTCGGGGGGTGGATTCGGCGCCTTTAGGGGAACAACCTCAAAAGGGAGTATGTAAGCGATGGCCAGGAAATCGAGGAGGTTTTCCCTGAGATTTGGGCCAGGTGAGAGGCTGAAAGTTACATATATCCTGGGGGGGCTCTTAGCCCTGTTTATGGTCTTCCGGTTGATGCAGCTGATTTCCCACCCCCCTCAGAAGATTATCGAGGAAATCAACAGGTACGAACAGGCCCAAGGAGCACTCCCTCGGGAGCCATTCCGGGGGCTTATCTTTGATTGCAGGGGCGAGCCCTTGGTCATCAACGGTTCCCATTATAGATTAGTTGCCTATGTCGACCGGATGAGGGTAACGGAGGAGAAGCGGGAGCAGGTAATCGAGAAATTGGCTCAGGTGTTAGGATGGGATAGGGGAGAGCTCCAGAGGTGTATGGCTAAGTACAGGTTGAACGAGAAGGGGACCCCCGAGCCCAATTATTACTGCGTCCTTGAAGGGGAAGTGGATAGAATCCGTAAGAAGGAGCTGGAAGCCCGCCTTAAGGAAGTATTATCAGAGAAGGGCAAGCAGGGAGAGGGGGGGCTCCCGGATTGGTTGGGCTTTGAAGCCTTCCCCATCCGGTATCATCCTGAAGGAAGGCTGGCCTCTCACATCCTGGGCACCTATTTGCCCCTGGGGGGCATCCCCCTTGGCATCGAGTCCTCGTACAACGATTACCTTACCGGGAAGATGAAGCCTTCCAGAGCCTGGGCTATTGGCGAATCCGGCTTGCCCATTTCTTCCCTGGCCGATGGATGCAGCCTCATACTGACCATAGACCGGGAGATCCAAAGGGCTGCCGAAGAAATCCTGGAGAAGACCGTGCTCAATCATAACGCAGATGGCGGCACCATAATTGTGGTGGACACTGCCACCGGTGGAATCCTCGCTATGGCCAATTACCCGGACTTCGACCCGGATGCCATCACGGAGGTAACCCAGCAGGTGCTCAGGAACCCGGCCATAAGCGAGGTATACGAGCCAGGCTCAGTCTTCAAGCTCGTCACCTATGCAGCGGCCTTGGATTCGGGCCTTATCACCCCGGAATCACCCTTTTACGACGAAGGGCACATCTTCGTGGGAGGCCACGAAATCAGGAATTTTGGGGAAGTTGCTTACGGAGATGTAACAGCTGTCAGAGCCCTTGTGTTTTCCATAAACGTGGTGGCGACCAAGATAAACCTCCTGATGGGCGCCGATGTCTTCTACTCCTATGTGCGGCGGTTCGGGTTCGATGCCAAAACAGGCATAGATTTGCCGGGGGAAGCCAACCCGCTGGTCAAATTCCCCGGGGACTCCAAATGGAGCCCTAGCGATTTGGGTACGAATTCCTTTGGGCAGGGCATTTCCGTAACACCCTTGCATATGGCTATGGCTATAGCGGCCATAGCTAACAAAGGCCTTTTGATGAAGCCCCACGTGGTTTCGGAGATAATATGCGACGGCCAAGCCTACAGGGTGCCTCCGGAAGCCTTCCGTGTTCGCCAGGTCATATCGCCTCAGAGTGCCGAAACCCTGACCAAGATGATGGTGGAAGTGGTGGATTACTGGCATAACCAGGCTGGTGTGCCTGGCTACTCGGCAGCAGGGAAAACCGGCACCGCTCAAATCCCCATCGGCGGCTCCTACCAGAACCAGGAAGTCATCGCCTCGTTTGGGGGATTTGTGCCTGCTTCTGACCCCAAGGTAGCCATATTGGTAAAGATAAACAGGCCTAAAATTGCCATCACTGGCCTGGAGGTGGCGGCCCCGGCTTTCAAGGAACTGGCAATTCGCATCCTGCCCCTGTTAGGGGTGCCTCCGGATAGGCCAGGCGAGCTCGCAATGGGTGGCTGAAAGCCCTGTGGGTGGGGAAGATGATTGGGTTAAGTGATTTGGTAAAAGCTCTGGCTGGGGAAGAAGCTCCCGAAGGCCTTGTCCCCCCGGTGAAATTCAGCCGAGCAGTGGTGGATTCCCGCTTGGCTGAAGAGGGAGCCCTTTTCATCGCCCTTAAGGGGGAGAACCAGGACGGGCACGATTTCGTGGGAGACGCCTTTGAGCGGGGGGCGGTGGCAGCTATAGTCGAAAAGGATGTGAGCGTGAATTGCGCCAAACTGGATGTAAGGGAAAAGCCCTTACGGTGGCCGAGGCATCACCTGGAGCTGCCCGTGTGCATTATCACCGAGGGGTCCCTTTCGGCGCTTCAGGAAGCGGCGGCTTATTGGCGGCGCCAGCACGAGGTCCGGGTCATAGGCGTGACGGGGAG
>DRAO01000351.1 GCA_011041825.1 Chloroflexota bacterium | reverse complement strand
GGGCGGCATCATCGGCCTGTTGGTATGGCACCCTGGCTTTGGCGACTTCCCTGCCTTCCGCACTGCGCTCGTGCCTGGGCTGGGGCCGATCTGGCCCATCCTGTTCGTGACCATCGCCTGTGGTGCAATATCAGGGTGGCACAGCCTGGTATCCAGCTCCGGTACGGCCCGCCAGCTTGAGAACGAGGTGGATGCACTGCCCGTAGGTGGGGGTGCTATGTTCCTGGAGATGACGTTAGCGACGCTTGCCTTGCTGACCGCCACGGCTGCCTTTGGCTCCTACAGCGGTTATATGGAGCAGTATGGCAAGGGGAAGGCCTCGGTCTTCGCCGTGGGTTTGGCCACCTTCCTCAACCACATCGGCGTGCCCAAGGACTTCGGCGTCTCCTACGGCGTGGTCTTCCTCACCCTGATGGCCCTCACCATTATGTACCTGGTGGTGCGCTTTATGAGGGTGGCCTCGGCAGAATTGCTGGGTGACAGCATCCCTGCCCTCAAGAACATCCACATCGGTTCCCTGGTGGCGGTGCTGCTCTCCTTGCTCATCGTTTGGACAGGGGCCTGGCAGCGGATTTGGGTGCTGTTCGGCAGCGCCAACCAACTGATGGCTTCCCTGGCCCTGTTGCTCATCACCCTCTGGCTCATCAGCGTGGGCAAGAATTACACCTGGACCTTCATCCCCTTCATCTTTATGTACGTGACCACGATTGCCGCTCTGCTCTACACGGCTTACAAGGTCTTCACAAAGCTTGCTGGACAGCCCACCACGGTGGTTATCGGCAACGTCATTGCTGGACTGCTGGGCATCCTGCTGGTGATAGCAGCCCTCATCCTGGGTTACGATGCCCTCCAGGCTGTCCAGAAGGCCGGGAAGGAAGCCCAGGCCTCTGAGTAAAGGGAAGCCCTCCCAAAGGGCGGCGGTAGAAACCGCCGCCCTTTTTTCATTACCCCCTTTGCTTCGATCAGCGCCTCCGGGTATAATGCCTTTGTATGCAACTTTTCCCCCTTTTCATCCGTATTAAATCTGGGGAGAACAACTTCAAAGGCATCCTAAAGATGAGTGAAGACTCCCGGCTGGTGAGCGAAATCCTGTCCGGCAATATAGGCGCCTTCCGGCAATTGGTGGAGAGCTACAAGAGCCAGGTCTACAACCTGGCTTACAGGCTCCTGGGCGACTGTGCCGAAGCAGAGGATGCAGCCCAGGAGACTTTCCTGCGTGCTTTTAAAAGCTTGCACTCTTATGACCACAACCGCCCTTTCGCCTCGTGGCTCTTGTCCATAACCCATCACTACTGCATAGACCTGTTGCGAAAACGCAGGGCACAGGCCAGCGCCGTCAAGCAGATGGCCGAAGACCTGAGGGTGAACAGAGGGAGGGGGAATTCGCTGGAGGTGGAAGTGCGGGAATTGCTCGATAAATTAGGTGAGGAGGACAGGGCAGTGGTGGTACTCAAATACTGGTATGGATACGACTACCGGGAGATAAGCGAAATCACCGGTTTATCCGAGAGCGCTGTGAAGAGCAGGCTCTACCGGGCCAGGAGGACCCTGGCCGAAGAATGGCTTAAATCCACTCGGCCGAAAGCTGAGGGATAGGAGAGAAACATCCTGTAGAGGCGAAAATCCATCACGCAAAAATTGTTTTCCCCTCGGAGGGACGATGAAGGAGTGCGATTACGTTACTGAGATTATGCCCATAGCCTTGGATGGCCTGCTTAACGATGAAGATAAGGCCAGGCTCAACGCCCATATCGTTGTTTGCGACCGCTGCCGTGCTCTCTGGGAGGCAATGCGGGAAGTATCGGCGCTGCTGGCACAAGCCCCGATGTCCACCCCTTCTCCCGAGTTCACCGGCAGGGTGATGGCACGGTTGGAGAGAGAAACCCTCCTCAAGGTCAGGCTCCGGCTGGGAGGAATCCTGTTATTCTGGGCAGCCTATGTGGAGACACTGGCGATGCTGCTGATGGGGGTTCTCCTGGGCTGGGCGATTTGGATTTTCCCGGCCAAGGGCCTGCTCCTGAGGCTCGCCCTCCGCTGGCTGTGGCGGCTGGGTCTCGTCCTGGAGAGCCTGGCGAAGGTGGCCGGGTCATTCTTGCAAACCCTGCTGCCTCCGGCCACGGCCTTCGCAATCGTATCCAGCGGGATTTGGGCGGTGGTGCTCTTCTTCTTGCTCCGGCGGTATGGATATGCTCGCATCCTCGCTTAAATCCGGTAACTGCCGTCTACGTCCGGATAAGGGGATAACTGTTCTTCTGACGGTAACTTCGCTGCCCTTAGGGAACCTTCGGTAGCGCTTGGGTTAACCGTAGAAAATAACGTAGAGGAGGTGCGATATGAATGTGAAGAGGATAGCGATAGCGCTGGTGAGCCTTCTGCTCCTGAGTGTTCTCCTGACGCCTGCTGCCTACGCCTTTGACTTCCGCTCGGGAGGAAAGGTAATCATCGGAGAGGGGGAAGTTATCGAGGATGACCTCTACATTGCTGCCGATGAGGTGGTGATAGATGGCATCGTGAAAGGTGACCTCCTCGCCACCGCTGAGAAAATCGTCGTTAACGGCTCGGTGGAAGGCGACCTGTTTGGAATGGCTAGGGAAATCATCATCAACGGTTCGGTGGGCGGAGATGTATGGGGTATGGGACAGAAAATCCTCGTGCGAGGGGATGTGGGTGATGACCTGCGGGCCGCCGGGATGGTCATCACCCTTGAGAAGGGGGGCTCCGTAGGAGATGCGCTCTTGGCCGGGTGCTACGCCCTTGACCTCCGCTCCGGAAGCAACATCGGCGGAGAGGTGCGATGGGGCAGTGGCCTGGCACTTCTGGCTGGTGAGATAGGCAAGGATGTGGTTGGGGAGGCCAGCAACGTGGAGATTTCCGGCCACATAAGGGGCAATGTAAAGGTGAAGTTGAGCGAAGAGGAGGGAGGCGGCCCACCACCCGAATTCTTCCCCTTCGCCGGAGG
This sequence comes from Chloroflexota bacterium, assembly GCA_011041825.1. Lineage (GTDB taxonomy): Bacteria > Chloroflexota > Anaerolineae > SpSt-600 > SpSt-600 > HyVt-206. The sequence goes on along the minus strand of DRAO01000351.1, from coordinate 3,330 downwards.
GGTCTCCATCCCTTCCGTCCCTGAGGGCCTGCATATCACCGATGAAGCCCGCATCGAGGGAAGCTTAACCTATGTCAGCGCTGAGGAAGCCGATATCTCTCCTGCTGCCCAGATAGCCGGAGGCATCTCCCGCAAGGAGCCGGAACGCCCCAAAGCCAAGAAACCCGCCAAACCGGCCATTGGTTCCCCACGATGGTTCCTGGGACGCTTACAGTACTTCGTGAGCTTGCTTGTGGTGGGGTTCCTGCTGGCTTGGGTGGCCCCCCGGCAGATTGAACGGATGGAGGAAAGGCTCAAGACGAAGCCTCTCCCGAGTTTCGGCTGGGGGATAGTCATTGCCATCAGCGTGCCGGTGGCTGGCTTGATATTTGCCGCCCTGGTCATCTTCATCGGCATAGCGGTGAGCATAGCTCTGGGTAAACTGGGGGTTGCTACCCTTGCCTGTGGCCTCATCCTCGATGGGGCGCTGTTCACGCTTTTCTTCGTAAGCGTAGCCTATGTGAGCAAGGTTATCGTAAGCCTGTGGGCAGGCCGAACTATCCTGGCGAAGATATGGCCCTCCCAGGCTCAGGCATTCTTCGGGCCGATAGCGGCAGGGACCTTCGCCTTCGTGGTGCTCAACTCCATACCCTATTTCGGCATCCTGGTCTGGCTCCTGACCGTTATCCCCGGCCTGGGGGCAATGCTGGCGCTCCGGAAGTAATCTGCGAAGGCTCAAAAACTTGAGGGAGGTAAACGATGATGAAGAAAATCCTTACAAGCCTGGTGTTAGTGGTGCTGCTGTTCTCTTTCGCCACACCAGCCTTTGCCGACGGTGGCAAAGTGCTATATGGTGAGGATTTCGTCCTCAAAAGCGGGGAGAAGTATGAGGGTGATGTGGTGCTTTTCGACGGCAAGTTAGTGCTGGAGGAGGATAGCCATTTGGAAGGCGATGTGGTAATCTTCGGCAAGCCTGCTCAAATAGCAGGATACTTGGAAGGGGACCTCGTTGTTTTCGGGGATGACATCGCTCTGGAGTCCACCGCCAGGGTTGACGGCGATGTGGTGACTTTCGGGGGGAAAGTGCACAAGGCAGAAGGGGCTATCATTGAAGGTGAGGAAGTGGAGATACCTTTCCTCGGCTGGATAGGAGGGCTGCCTTGGGCAAGCCTCGCAACCTTTGAAGGCTGGAAGGGTTATCCTCACTTGCGCTACTTCGATTTTCTCACCAGCTTCACCTTCGGCATCTTCCGCTTTTTCGTAACGCTCTTGGCCCTGATGGCTGTCGGCGTGCTGATAGGCATCTTCTGGCCAGAGCAGGTAGAGCAAGTGGGGGAGACCATCCTGAAAGCGCCTTTCGCCAGTGGAGGCGTCGGATTAGCGGCTTTAATCCTGGGGATACCGGTGGGATTGGTGCTTATCCTGGCCGCTTGTCTGGGGCTGGTGGTGTGGCTGGCCATCTTTGTGGCAGTCCTGTTTGGCTTCACAGCGCTGGCCTCCCTGGTGGGAAACAGGCTCCTCAAGGCCCTCAACGTCCAGGAGTTTTCCCCCATCGTAGCAATAATCGTGGGGGTCGTGGTGCTCCGGCTCATTGATTTAGTGCCCTGCCTGGGGTTTCTGCTCTCGATAATCATCTACTCCCTTGGCCTGGGAGCGGTCATCCTCACCCGCTTTGGCACCCAGCCTTATCCTCAGGTGATTGCACCACCTGCGGTATCCCAGGAATAGCTTTGGACGAAACAGGCATCTTTAAAAAGCGTCTTCTCGTGCGGGGGCTTCGCCCTCGCACGAGAAGACGGAATTTCTTTGCTCTGGGCGGTGACGAAGCTTCTGCCCGGCCACATATTTCCAGGCTGCTTCGGCATTAATGCGTTGCTGGAAAATCCGCCTCCGGCTTCACTACGGCTCCGTGGGCAATGGCTCCAAGTGGGTGCGGCAGGCTGCTTCGATGCCCAGTTTGGCACAAACCAAATCTACCGTCTTCTCGGCCATCAGGCGGCAAGTGGTCAGCTTGCCACCAGTGATGGTAATGAACCCGCTAACCCCATCCAGTTCCTCATGGTCGAGTATGTAGAATGCCCGGCTGACCTCCCTGCCTTCCTCCGGCTCTTCACCACCCTCCGCAGGGGGTTCGTACAACGGGCGCACGCTAGCATAATAGCGCTGTATCCCCATATCTTCGATTACCGGAACCATATTGATGCATTCATCCAGCACCTTATAGACTTCCCATTCCTCGACTATGAAGTTATCGGGGTCATCAATGTTCACCGAGGTGGTGCCCAGCACGATGGCAGTTCCCACGGGCACAATGATGTCCCCGTCAGAGGGGTAGCGGCAGCGGTTGATGGCCCTCTTCACAGGTCGCCCATCCAGCACCACCATAGTTCCCTTGCTGAGCACCATAGGGACATCAACGCCAGCCAGGCGGGCAACCTTGTGCGTCCACGGGCCGGTGGCATTGATCACATACTGAGCATACACGATGTATTCCTCACCGCTGGTTTGATCCATCGCCTTCACGCCGATAACTCGGTCGCCTTCCCGCAATATCTCGGTCACAGGGGTGTAGATAAATACACGGGCACCGTACTCCCTGGCCGATTTGACATTGCCCATACACAGAATCCAGCTATCCACGCTTCCATCGGGTACAGCCACCGCCTGGCGGACAGCAGGAGAGAGCTTTGGCTCCTCACGCAATGCCTCGCTGGCGGATAGAACCTCCGTTGGGATGCCCACCTTAGCGCAGCCTTCGAGGAATTTGGGCAGGTACTCCTCATCGCTATCATCCAGCACCACGAAGAAGCCGCCCGTGTCCTCGATTGCATCGGGAGCAATCCGGCGCAGGATGCGGTTTTCCAAAATGCACTCCTCGGCTGTGGGTGGGTCCTTCACGACATAACGGGCGCCGCTGTGAAGCAGGCCGTGGAAGTGCCCGCTTGTACCCTCGCAGATGTTGCCCCGTTCAAACAGCACAGCACTGATGCCACGCATAGCCAGGTCACGCAACACGGACGTGCCTGTAACGCCTCCTCCGATAACAACGGCTTGGGTTTCCATCTTCTGCATCACTCTCCTCCCCTCCAAAGGTGTACTGAGAGCTTGTCTGAAAAATTCACTTTAACCGGATTAAAACAGGGAGTTAAAGGGTAAGGAGGATTTGAAGGTGTTTTTGTGCGGCGGCGAAGCCGCCGCACAAAAACACCTTTTCCCTCTCTTACCCCTTTAAGGAGTAAATCCGTCAAGCTTAATGACCTTTATGTCGAATTTTAAGACACGCTCTGAGGGTATAATGGGTATAATTATTATACCATTAAAAGGTGCTCCTGGCGAGGGTGTTGATAACTC
>DRAO01000211.1 GCA_011041825.1 Chloroflexota bacterium | reverse complement strand
TGCCGTCGAAGAAATAACCCCCCCTCCTTTTCGTGCAATCTTGTAAACAAGAGCGAAGGCATTTTCTGAAGTGTTTTCTCGTGCGGGGGCGAAGCCCCCGCACGAGAAAACACCCCTTTTTCTATCCCTAGCCTGCGGAGTAGTTTCCAACCCCGGAGTTTTTCAACACCCTCCTTTAAGGTGATTTTTTACAAAAGACTGCAATGTGGTATAATTAGCCCTGAGGAGAAGCTTCTTCTGATTTGGAGGACTGGAACATCGGAGGGGAGTATGCGGGTCTTGTTGGTAGGTCCAGTTTCAAAGGTGTGGAGTTCCCGCAAACACATACATATGGGACTGGGCTACCTGGCTGGCTCTTTGCTCGATGCTGGCTACGAGGTTGAGATATTTGACGCTGTGGTGGAGGATGAGCCCCTCGATTCCTTCCTGCGGCGCAACCCCTTTGAGGTGGTGGGCATCTCCAGCCCTACCCCCCTCATCTACGAAGCCTGGGAAGCAGCGGCTACGGCCAAGTCTCACGGGGCGATCACCATCTTGGGAGGCCCACATCTCACCATCCTGCCCGATGAGTCTATGCAACGCCCTGAGGTAGATTTGGTGGTGCGAGGGGAGGCCGAAGACACCATCATCGAGATTATGCAGGCCCTTGAGGAAAGTCCCCCGCTGGATGGGGATGACCCTCAAACTCCCAGGCGTTTTCGCAAGGAAGTCTACGGCAAAATCCTGGGCCTCTCCTTCCGGGACGAAGAGGGCCACATCATCCACAACCCTCCACGCCCCTTGAGGAAGGATATAGACAACCTCCCCTGGCCTGCTTATCACCTCTTCAAAATCGAACGCTACACTAACTTGCAGCCCCTCACCGATGGCCTGGACCCCAACGCCAGGGCGTACACCCTCTTGACCTCCAGGGGGTGTCCATATCAGTGCATATATTGTTCCAAGCCCATCACTGGCAACACCTGGCGTCCTCGCTCCCCGGCTAAGGTGATAGAAGAGTGGCGTTATCTGGTGGAAGAGTTAGGGGCTACCGAAATCGGCATCACCGATGATGTTTGGAACCTGGATTTGGAGAGGGCCAAGGAAATCTGCCGGCTCCTCATCAAAGAAGGATTGAACAAAGTGCCTTGGATAACCATCCACGGTATGCGGGTTACCAGCACCGATGAAGAACTCTTCCGGCTTATGAAGAAGGCTGGCTGCAAAAGGGTTGGTTTTGGGGTGGAAAGCGGCAACGAGGAGATACTACGCCGCATCAAAAAGGCTCAAACCCTGGACCAGGTGAGGGAGGCATTCCGCAATGCCAAGAAGGCCGGGTTGGAGACGATGGGCTTCTTCATCTTCGGGCTTCCCGGGGAGACTGAGGAAACAATGGAGGACACCATCCGCTTTGCCCTGGAATTGGACCCGGAGTTAGCGAACTTTATGATGGCTGCCCCCTTCCCGGGGACGGAGCTCTACAAGATAGTGAAGGAACAGGGGAGGCTTTTCGCCACGAGCTGGCGTGATTTTGCCATCCACGACGATAAGGCCCATTACGAGATGCCCGGGTTACCAGCCTCCCTCGTGGAGCGCAAATGGCACGAGGCTTACCGTCGCTTTTACCTCCGGCCCAGCCGCATTTGGAAACGCCTCAAGAGGAAAGACACCTGGCTGCGGCTTTCGACCCATATCTCTAACTTCTGGCGGTTCTTCTTGAAGGGCGCCTGAGGATATAGAAGGATGGAAGTAGCCCTTGCCATACTTGGCATCATAGTGGGAGGATTGCTCAACCGCCTGGCCGAGGGTTTTATGGCCGGGCGATTCTACCGGAAAATCCGTTGCCCCTATTGCGATACCCCCTACCGCAGGTGGCTGGCGTTAGAAAAGGCTTTGCGGGGGCAGATACGATGTAACTCTTGCGGAGCCCCTTACCTGGTGCGGCCATTGTTCGTAGAACTAGCAACGGGGCTTATCTTTGCGCTCCTCTGGCGGCATTATGGCCTAAGTCTTTATCTGACTTTCGCCCTCCTCTATGCTTGTGCCCTCATAGTGATAATCGTAACCGATTTGGAGAAAAGGCTGGTGCCCGATAAGGTCATTTACCCCTCCATAGCTCTGGCTTTAGTGGGGGAGATGGTGCCCTCCTGCCGGAATTGGGTGAGCCATCTAATAGGGGGAGGGATAGCGCTGGGGCTTTTCGTGCTCTTCTACCTGGCAGGCGGGCTCATCGTCCGGCTGCGGGGGAAAAGCCCCGCCGAGATAGTGGCCTTTGGACTCGGAGATGTGAAGTTGGCAACATTTATAGGCTTGGTATTAGGCTTCCCCCAAGGCCTCAGAGCTCTGGTAATAGGGGTTTTGATTAACGGGACAGTGGCTCTATCAATTGCACTGAAGGACCTCCTGCGAGGGCAATACAACCCGTTCAAAGCTTTCCCCTATGGCCCCGCCTTGATATTAAGCGCCTTTGTGTTCTGGCTCTCTTAACCCCCTCTCACTGAGCTTTTCCCAGCACAAGCGCACGTACTCCATCTGAGAAGCAGGGATGGCAAGGTTCCCGTAGCGTACTTTTACATAGGCATCGGTTATGGCGGCCAACTCTTCCTGAAAGCCCGGGAAGGCGCTCTTCAAAAGGGGTAGATATTCGTAAGGCGTGTGAGAAGGTTGACGGGGAACACCCCTCTCGGCAGCTAACCGCAGCAGGTTAGCGTAGATAGCCCTGACCTCATCGGCAGGCAGGGGTTTGAGGCGAGGAGGGAGTTTCACCCGTGGGATGCGCTTGAGGGCTTCCCTCAGCTCTATTTTCACCTGCCTGGGCAAGCGCTCCCTCTCCTCGGTGATGCCCTCTCCTTCCTCCTGGCTTCTAATCCCCCATACCCAGGTAAAGGCCAGCCATACCAGGAACAGCACCAGGACCACGGCCAACCCTTTCAGAACCCATTGCAGGAAGGCGGGGAGGGTTACGCCTTCTCCAACCCTGCTCCCTCCCCCAAAAGGGATTATGGAGGGCCTTGTCCTTACATTGGAAGGCAGGTTCTTGAACAGGCCAATTATCCACTGAAAGATAGGCTCCAGCAAGCGGCCTATGAGCACGAAGAGGCCGAAGAGAAGTTTACCTCCGTAGCTGCTGATGGGGCTTAACCAGTGGAGCAGGGTGTGGAAGCCTCGCAGCGAATATACCCTGGCCAAAACGCTCCCAGCCACCAGCACCAGCACGGAGGCCCCGGTGAGTACCCCGACCCAGTAACGCCAATCCACTGCCGAGGAGAGCCCCACCTCTTCGATGCGGGCCATCGCCAGGGCCAGGAGCCCGAAGAAGAAAAAGAGCACCACCGGTATGCGGGCATCGAAACCGCTTGCGAAAAAGGCCAAGGGCGTGGAAATCAAGAGCATAAGCACGCCAAGCCGGAAGGAGAAGCCGACGGTGTGGAAAGAAAGGCTTTTGTGGCTTAAGCTGGTGCCCCGCCACCAGAGGTAGAACACCAGGAAGAGAAGCACCACCTCCGGTGGGAATTCCTCCACTGCGTTTGAGAGCGAAGCCCTAATCGCCTCAAGCCAGGCCATCTGGGAGAAAGGGTATCTCCCGTATAACCCGAAGCGGATGAGGAGAAAAGCGGTGAGCAGGCTGCCCAGGATGATAACCACCTGCTGTTGAAACAGATTCAGGGAACTCCTGGAAAGATGGTAAGAAGTGGTTAGGGCCAGGAGCATAACGCCTGCCATCACCAAGGCCGTCTCCCAGGGGTTAAAGCCCGCTATTCCCCCGCCTAAGGCCATAACCCAGGGCAGGAGCCAGCTCATCTCCATAGCGACTAAAAGCAGATATAGGCTTACTTTACGCCAGTTCACCCTTACGGCAAACATAAGTCCCGCCCTCTCAAACGCAATGCCATCGCTCCCCTGCTTTTTGGAGAGCATAAACGGTAATCCCTTCCAAAAAAGGTGGCTTCTCCCGGCTCAGGGAGACCAGCACCAAACGACGCCCCTTTTCCTTAAGGCGCATCATCGTCTCGGTTAGCTCCTCTGAAAGCACCCCGGTGACCACGACTATGGTGGCTCCCCAGGGGATGTGAGGGCTCTCGTTTAGGAGCAGCTCCTCGATGGAAGAGGTGGCGAAGCTGGTGAGGGCAGCCAGGGCCTCGAAAATGCCCGTGATGTGGCGGGGGCTACGGCCTGGCGGCACCTTCACCGGCTGGTCGGAATGGGGCCAGCAACCGTTGGCCACCAGCCCCACAGCATAGCGCTTCTCCAGCGCATAGGCGGCGATGGAAGCGGCCACCGTTATCACGTCCTCCAAAAGCTCCTCGTCAACTCCCTGCCAATGCTTGGGGAAAGTAGCCACGTTCAGGAAGATGACCAGGTTAAAGGTGGTGGTGGGCTCGTAAACCTTGGTCTGAAGCTTCTGATGGCGGGCCGTAGCCTTCCAGTGGATGCGCCTGAAGCCGTCCTCGGGAAGGTGGTCCCTCACCCCTATGACCCGGCTGGGGTCCTCCAGGAACCTCAGGCGGGTTTTGGTCTCACCGAAAGGCTCCTTGGGGGGAAAGCCCAATTCCTCCAGAGGCATCACCCTGGGGTACACGATGAACACATCCCGCTGGCTTTCCGTCACCTCTTGACTGAAGAGGCCGAAGATGTCTCCGCTTTCCATCCGCACCGGGCCGAAATGATAGATCCCCCGGCGGGCACAATGGATGGTGTAACGGCGCTTGATAGCCTGGAACCACCACAGCGAATAGGCGTTCCGAAGGTAGCCCAAAGAAGGGGCAGGTGAGGGCACCACATCTCCGCCTTCCAAGGGGAGGTTGAGGGGGATGAGGTCTCTGACCCGGAGCCAGGCCACCGGCAAGGGCTTAGCGTTAGAGACCCGGATGGTCAGTTCGACCTTCTCGCCCACGAAGGCCCTTTTCTCGCTGAAGGACCTCTCGTAACGTACTGAGCGCAAGGCGAAAGCGTTCCACACCCAGGCGACGGGCACAATGGTCAGAAGCAACACTGCCGTGAGGAGGAGAGCTTCCAGCTTCAAGGCCAAGCCCAGCAAGGTGATGAGCACAGCCATCACCAGCCAGGTTTCGGTGAACATAGATTCCTTATGGGTCACAACCCTCTTGCGCATCTTAAAGGACACTTCGCTACTCCTCCACCGGCACGGGCACTCCTTCCACCACCTCTCTCAAGATTTCCTCTGGCGTATGGCCCCGAAGGCGGGTTTGAGGGTTGATGATGATGCGGTGGGTCAGCACATAGGGAGCTAAGTACTTCACGTCGTCAGGGATGACGAAGGAACGGCCCCTGAGGGCCGCCAGGGCCTGCGAGGTCTTGAACAATGCCAGAGTGCCCCGGGGGCTCACCCCTAGCTCGATGGCCCGGTGTTCCCTCGTGGCCCGCACCACCCGCACTATGTATTCCCGCACCTCGGGTTCCACCTTGATCTCCCTGACTTGCTCCTGCCACGCAAGCAACTCCTCGGCGCTCACCACTGGCTCCAGGCTCTCCAGAGGCTCTTCCTTCTGATAGCGCAACAGGATGCGGTTTTCCTCCTCCTCGGAGGGGTAACCTATGCGCAACCGGATGAGGAAGCGGTCAATCTGGGCTTCAGGCAGGGGGAAGGTGCCCTCCAGCTCGATGGGGTTCTGGGTGGCGATGACCAGGAAAGGGCGGGGCAGGGGTATCGTCTCGCCGTCCACCGTTATCTGCCGCTCCTGCATCGCCTCCAGCAGGGCCGACTGAGTGCGGGGCGTGGCCCGGTTGATCTCATCGGCCAGCACGATTTGGGCCATAATGGGGCCAGGGCGAAACTCGAATTCCTGGGTTTTCTGATTGAAATAAGAGATGCCGGTCACATCGGATGGCAGAAGGTCAGGCGTGAACTGGATGCGTTTGAAGGAGCAACCCACAGAGCGGGCGAGGGCCTTGGCCAGCGTGGTCTTGCCGATGCCGGGCACGTCTTCGATGAGGATGTGGCCCTCACACAGCAGCGCTACCAACGCCAGCTCAATCACATCCTCCTTGCCGATGATGACTTTGGAGACGTTCTGGATAATCAAAGCAGCCTTGTCCCTAAGCATTTACGTTTACCCCCTTCCAAAAAGGCCCCGAGGCCGGAACATAACCACCAACTTCTCTCCCACAATACAGCAAATGGAGGATAGTGTCAAATGCGCACCGTGCGACCACGAAGCCTCTTTTCCAGTGCTTCCCTCACTGCTCCGAATTCATCCCAAGGGTATTCGACTGTGCCAATGCACATTGATTGCTCGTGGCCCTTACCGGTGATGAGCACCAGGTCGCCGGGTTGGGCGTGGGCGATGGCCCATTCGAT
>DRAO01000420.1 GCA_011041825.1 Chloroflexota bacterium | reverse complement strand
CCCCCGAAAGTCCACTTGTTCACAAGATTGCACAAAAATAGAGGAGTTATTTCTTCGACGGCGGCTTCGCCGCCGTCGAAGAAATAACTTTCCTTAAGGATTAAAGGTGGACAGCCGTGGTTTTACCGCCCGTAAAAACAGCTTTTAGGGCTACCAGGGAAATGGACGCAAGGAAGCCGAAGGATAGGGATTTCATCGAGACGAAGGAAGGGATGTTTTTCTGTGTAACCGGCTATCTGCACCCGCCGGACAAATACACCGCATACCTCAAATACTCTCCCGCTCCGGTTGGAAAGTGGAAAGGAGAGGGTGTCTCGTACCGCAGGGAGCTTGAGTACTACCACGTCGGCAAGGTGGCCGATACGATTGCCTATCTGGAGCGGAATTACCCCCAATACGTCCACTACTGCCCTGTCAGGGACATAAAAATCTCGATGGTCCCCAATGCGTATGTGAAGAAGTACTACGTGCCCGAACAGCGGCTGAGGGAAATCCTTGAGTCCCCGCAGGACCCTCTCGAGGAGGAGGTGCGTGCCTTCGTGGCCGAGATAGTGGCCTGCACCGGAATCAGGGAAGAGGACCTCGGCATCACCGGCTCCATCCTCCTGAAGATACACAATCCCGAATTCTCGGACATTGACCTCCTGGTGTATGGCCTGGAAAACGCCCGCAAGGTCAGGGCGATGTTAAAGGAGAGGAAGTCGGCCAGGATCCGTCCAGTGACCGGGAAGGCATTGGAGGAATGGTGCGCTTCGGTGGCCGCTCATTTTCCCCTTACCATTGAAGAGGCTCGCTACTTTGCCGGGAGGAGGTGGAACTACGGCTTCTTCGGGGATAGATACTTTTCCATCCATCCTACGAGGAAGGATGACGAGATAAGGGAGAGCTACGGGGACAGGATGTACAGGGAGAAAGGGATAGCGAGGGTGAGGGCTGTGGTCTCGGATGCAAGGGAATCCCTTTTTATGCCTGCCGTGTACAGGGTGGAGGATGTGGAAGTGCTCGAAGGGGATGAGAAAGTGCGGCATTCGCTCCGGGAGCTCGTCTCCTACGAAGGCCTCTACCGGGATGTTGTGGATTCGGGCCAGAGGGTGGAGGCCAGGGGCAAGCTGGAAAGCGTCAACGGCCAGTACTACAGGCTGGTGATAGGTACAACAAAGCTCCGGGGCGAGGGTTACATAAAACCGGTTTAAATATTTTCTTGTGCAGAGACCTTGCTCCTGCACAGGAAAACGCTCTCGCTCTTGCATAAGCAATAGGGGGAAGAAATAACCCCTTCCTTTTGTACAATCCTGTACAAGGGCTTTGCCCTTGTACAAGAAAACGCTTTTGTTATCTAGCGATGGGGAGATACGAGGTTTTCAAACCTTCACGAAGGTGTAGGTTGGGCTTCAATATGCACCCCAAGTGGTTGGGGGGCAGGACGGCTGGAGAATTCCTCCTTCCCTTGAGGGAGCTTGGGGTGAGCGTTCTGGAGTTCACGCTGGACATCTCTTCTCCCGATTGGCCGGAGGTAAGCTCCCTTATCGGTGAATGCCGCCGACTGGGATTCCTGCTCACCTTCCACGCCCCTTACAAAGGGCCATATAACCCTGCCGGCTTCTCCGGAGCCAAGAGGGGCGAAGTTGAGCGCCTCTACCGACCGGCCATCGAGTACGCTGCCCGCATAGCCGATGAGGATGGCCCCCTCACCATTGTCGTCCACGGGGCAGAAGGGGACCGGCCCCGAGGGGAGCTGCGCCGTGATACAAGCGCCTTCCTTACTTGGATACTGGAGGAGTTCCCGAACCTTTGCCCCTCCATCGAACTCCTGGTGAGGGAGGAAAGCGTGAACAAGATTGGAGACAACAAAGCCGAGCTGGTGGAAATCGTCTCCGGCCTGGGTTCTCCCAGGGCGGGCATCTGCTGGGACCTGGGGCATAACGCCCGCAACGGCTCCAAGCCTGCTCCACCTGGCTTCATCCGCCTGGTGAGACACGTGCACGTTCACGACATTTCTCCCGATGGGGTGGATCATTCTCCTCTCATCTTCGGCAATGTTCCCTATGAGAAGCACCTGCGGGAGCTGGTTCGGACTGGCTATGAAGGGGCGGTAATCCTGGAGGTGAACGGCTACCTCGTCTCCCGCTTTGCCGCTGCCGAGGGGAAGCTACCCTCCCAAATCCTCAAGGGGAATTTGAGGCTTCTGTATAGAGTGACTTCTCAAGAAAAGGGTGGATGGAATCATCAGGAAGGTCGTTTCTTCGGCGGCGAAGCTGCCGTCGAAGGAATGAAATCTCCTGCTTCAAACTAAGGAGGTGTGTTGGGGTGCTTGCCGGGGTAAAACGAACGGTTTGGCTATTGAGGAAGCGCTATCGCTGGGATGAAGTGCTCTCGGCTTACCTGTTCCTCTCGCCCAGCGTCGTCGTCTTCTCCCTGTTTATGTATTTTCCCATACTTTACACTCTCTACCTGAGCTTGCACAGGTGGCGCTTGGGGAAGATGAGCCGCACCTTCGTTGGATTGCACAACTATCAGGTTCTCATCACCTCATCTGAATTCTGGGAGGTGTTGCGCAATTCCTTCTACTATGCCCTGGGCTCCATCCCCCTGAATATGGCCATTGCCCTGGCCATCGCTTTGCTCCTGAACCGCAAGCTGCGGGGGATGGCGGTATTCCGCACGGCTTACTTCCTGCCGACCATCACCTCCACCGCAGCTATGGCCGTGGTCTGGCTGTGGATTTACCACCCCGATTTTGGGTTGGCAAACTGGTTGCTTGACATAATTGGACTACCTCGTCTCCGTTGGCTCTCTGATCCCCGATGGGCTATGCCGGCCTTAATCATTATGGGCATCTGGAAGGGGTTGGGCTACAACATTGTCATTTACCTGGCGGGTTTGCAGAACATCCCCCAGCACCTTTACGAGGCGGCCAGGATAGATGGAGCCGACTCCTGGGCCTGCTTCCGCTACATCACCTGGCCGCTTTTGACTCCCACCAGCTTCTTCATCCTCATCATTGCCGTCATCAATTCCCTCAAGGCTTTCGCCCAGATGCACATTATGACCGAGGGAGGGCCTTTGAACAGCACCACCGTCATCGTCTACTACCTTTATGAGCAGGGCTTCAAGTTCTTCAACCTGGGCTGCGCTTCGGCAGTGGCCTGCGTCCTCTTTGCCATCCTCCTGGCCCTGACCGTGATCCAGTTCAAAGTCCTCAGTCCCCGAGTTCACTATTTAGGAGGTTAGCAACCGATGTATGCGAATGCGCTGGCAAGCTGGAGAGGACATCCCTTCGTTCGCCGTTTCAGCCGGACCCTGGGCGAGGTGATGGCGTATGTGATTCTGGCGGTCGGAGCCATCGTTATGGTCCTGCCCTTCGTTTGGATGATTTCCACCTCGCTCAAGGAGGCGGGGGAGGTTTTCTCCTACCCTCCCAGGTTGATACCCAGCCATCTTGCTTTCCACAACTACGTGGATGCCTGGCGGGCTGCCCCCTTTGGCCGCTATTTCTTCAACAGCCTCTTCGTGGCGACATCGGTGACCCTGGGGCAGCTCATCTCCTGTTCCCTGGCCGCTTATGCTTTCGCACGGATGAATTTCCCCGGCAAGGCCTTGCTCTTCACCGCTTTTCTAAGCACGTTGATGATCCCCCGCCAGATAACCCTGATTCCGTCCTTCCTGGTGCTGCGGGAGCTGCACTGGCTGGATACCTACTACGCCCTGATTGTCCCCTTCATCGCCAGCGCTTTCGGCACTTTTATGCTGCGACAGACGTTTATGAGCATCCCACGGGAATTAGAGGATGCAGCCAAGCTGGATGGCTGTAGCCGACTTGGCTTCCTGTGGCGGGTTATGCTGCCCCTCTCCAGACCTACCCTGGCATCCCTGGCCCTTTTCACCTTTATGGGCAACTGGAACAGCTACCTCTGGCCGCTCATTATGACCAATAGCCAGAAGATGCGCACCTTGCAGATAGGCTTGCGCTTCCTTGTATGCCAGGAGGGGGGCACTAACTGGGGTATGCTTATGGCGGCTACAGTTGTGGTTTCCATCCCCATCCTCATCTTCTACCTGTTCGTGCAGAAGCAGTTCGTGGAGAGCCTTACTTTCACCGGCATAGGGGGATGAGGTGGTTATTTTTGATGGCGGCAATGCCGCCGTCAAAAACAACTTTTCCCATAAACTTGGACAAGGAGGAGAGCGATGTTCAGGAAATTGGCGGTCCCTTTAGCGATTGCAGTGCTGCTGGCGGCTAGCTGCGCCCCTGTTTCTACTCCCACCCCCACTCCGACCGGGGTGATAAAGCTGGAGTTCTGGCATGCTATGGGCGGGCGCAACGGCAAGGTGCTCGAAGAGATGGTAGCCAGGTTCAACCGAGAGCACCCCGGCATCCAAGTCGAAGCCACCTTCCAGGGCAAGTATTCCGAAATAGCCGAGAAGATTTGGACGGCCATACAGGCAGGGGCAGTCCCTCCGCCCGATGTGGCACAGATAGGTGGAGCGCCGCTGTTCGGGGAGACCGGTGCGCTTGTCCCCATCACTGAGTTCACCGACGGGCCCAACGGCATTGACCGCACGAAGATTTACGATGCCTTCTGGGCCTATAACACGGCTGACGGCCAAATCTGGTCAATGCCCTTCAACAACAGTATGCCCGTCCTCTACTACAACAAGGACCTCTTCAAAGAGGCCGGCCTCGACCCGGCCAAGCCACCCCAGACCTGGGATGAGCTGGTGGAGGCGGCCAGGGCTCTGACCAAAGATGCCGATGGCGATGGTTCCATTGACCAGTGGGGCTTCAATACCACCTCCAGCACCCATTGGTACCTCAGTGCTATGATCCTGCAGAATGGCGGCAGGATTATCAACGAGGATGGGACACGGGTGCTCTACGATAGCCCCGAAGCCGTGGAAGCCCTGCAATTCTGGGGCGATTTGGTCAACAAATACAAGGTTATGCCCCCGGCGCAGCATAAGGGGGCCAAAAGCGATTTCCTGGCAGGCAAGTTGGGTATGCTGATGGCCTCCAGCGCCAGTTTGTTCGGCATCTTGGAAGAGGCTCCCTTTGAGGTGGGAGTGGCTATGCTCCCGGCGAAAAAGGCCAGGGTTGCCCCCATCGGTGGGGCCAGCCTGGTCATCTTCAAGGGTGAAGAAAGCAAGATGAACGCCGCCTGGGAGTTTGTGAAGTGGCTGACCAGCCCCGAGAACTCCAATTACTGGGCTATGAACACCGGCTACATCCCCATTTACAAGGGGGCCCTTCAGTCGCCCCAGATGCAGGAATTCCTCAAAGAGAACCCCCTGTATAAGACGGTGGTCGAACAACTCGAATACTCCTATGGAATTCCCGTCTTCTCCGAGTTGGGCACCAGCGATACGGAGTTGCGTAAAGCAGTGGAGAAGGTTGAGCTGGGTGCGGCCACTCCTCAGGAAGCCCTGGCCGAGGCAGCCAAGGCTGTAAATAAAGCCCTGGGTGAAAGATAACCGCCTCAAAGAGGGATGTTTTTGTGAGCAACGGCTTCGCCGTTGCCCACAAACTGCTTCCTTAAATGCTTTTAACCTGCCCTCGCCGGAGGGAACCATTTGAGCAAGAACAGCGTGGCACTTTTTCAACACCCTCCGGTGGCTGTATTTTGCGCAGAAGTTTGGATTAAAGTATAATTGGGGGTAAATAAGAAGCGGGGAGGTGATGGGCCGTGATAGAGCATTATGAATTCGGGCGCATAGTGATTGACGGGAAAAGCTATTCCTCCGATGTCATCATTTACCCCGATAAAGTGGATGCTGACTGGTGGCGGGAGGAAGGACACCGGCTCTCGCCCGTAGACCTGTGGGAAGTGGTGCGGGCCAAGCCCGAAATATTAGTGGTGGGCACGGGCTACTCGGGGCTTATGGATGTGCCCTCGGAGACGATGAAGCACCTCCAGGAGAACGGCATCAAAGTCATCGTCCAACGCACTGGAGAAGCTTGGAAGACTTACAACCGCCTCCTTCAAGAGGGGAAGAAAGTTGTCGCTGCCCTTCACCTCACCTGTTAAATCGGTCAATCTCCTCTTGAAAAGCGGGGGTGCAGGGGGGTCAAGGGGATGTCCCCCCTGAGCTTCCCCTCCTGAGTACAAGGTGCTCTTCTACGAAATTTTTCAATTGATTTAGCTACCCGAGACTTTTGACTTGCTCCCCTGAAGCAGATTTACGCAGCCCACTCGCCGGGCGATGAATCACCCGGCTGAGAAGCCTTAAAGCCGGTTGAAAACCGGCTGAGGATTAGCGGGTTGAAAACCCGCTTCCAGATTCTTAGCCGGGAGCTTCCAGCTCCCGGACATTT
>DRAO01000506.1 GCA_011041825.1 Chloroflexota bacterium | reverse complement strand
GGATAATCCCTGCCGTTATTGTTATCGCCTATATTCCACACTTTAATCCCCGAGTGGTCTCCCTATTCTGTGTTGATGACCTCGGGGGAGATAACCGTCATCAGTAGCTCCTTAACGGCCCAGATATAATCAATCAGACCGGCAGCCATAGCTGGTGAGCGGGGCTGCCAGCGACGAAGCCCGCCGTTGATCTCCACTCGCAATGTTTTGACAGGACGGGTCAGGTTCTTCCCAGGCTGAGGCCGCTTTCAACATCTCCTCTTGCCTGGAGTAGGACAAGGTCTTGCGCACTAAGCGGCCGTTCATCCGCCGTCAATATAACCTGAAAGGCCTGTTGTGCCCTTGAAACCACAATGTGGCAAAGGAAGGCTACATCTATGTGTGCATCCAGGCCAGATGACCACCAAAGGATTCCTGGCGCAAGATTCCAATGGCAGTTAAACGGTCCAAATGGGTCCGCAAGGTTACTACAGTGAGGAAGCGAGGGCCATAGCAGCTATGGAGCACACGCATAACATCAGTTATCCATCCCAAGGAGCGCGGGCGATGCTGCTCACGTAGAATCTCAATCAATTCCCGGTCATATTCGCTGGGGAAGTGGCGACACGCAGCCAGGAATTCAGCCACCTCCTCGCCCTGGAATAAGGGTTTATAGAACGGCCGGAATGGATGCGCAACGATGAGCTTCTGGGGGCCAAGTGCCTGGATTCGGTCTAGGGACTGCATATAGGCTTGAAGGTCATCGTAGATAGCAATGCCATCAGCCGTGCCTCCGGCCTGAAAACTATCAGACGCGAGGAGGGTGCCGGTCCTCGAGTCAAAAAGGCAGATGATGCCGGAGCAATGCCCAGGGCTATGAACAATCTGCCAGCGCCTATCTCCCAACTCGACCTCATCTCCGTCTTCGAGTTGGATGTCAACTGGCACAGAAGTGAGTAGTTTTGTCATTATCTGCGCCCTATCCAACCCTCTATATGGATGGTCATCCGGGTAGCGGAAGCGCACTTCCTCTACCTCACGCCAGGGGTCTTCCAGGAACGGAGCTTCGACCCGATGTGCAGCGATAGGGATCGGCACAATTTTCCGCACGGATGCATTGCCACCGGCATGGTCAAGATGGCGATGGGTGGTGACAATCAGTACAATTGCCTTCAATGGTAGGCCAAGTTTCCGCAGATAGGGGAAGAGAAATTGGGAAGGCGTATCCGGCTTACCAGTATCTATTACAGCGGGCCGGCGGCCTGTCAGAACGTAGAAGGCACCCCATACTCCGGGAGCAAGTGGGAAGCGAACGTGGTGGATGCCGGGCAAGATCTCCATTGTCTTTGGCTCATCCCTTGATGGAACCGGTGGTAAGTCCGCGAACCAATAATGGCTGGAAGAGAAGGGCAATGATCACCGGGGGAACGCTGGCCAGAAGGCCGCCGGCCATCATCATGCCATAATCTATGCCAAATTGGGTGCTAAACTCGCCCACTGCTACGGGCAGGGTTTTGGCCCGTGCGCTGGTAAGCACCAAAGCGTAAAGGAATTCATCCCACGCCAGTAGAAAGGTTAGCAAGCCCGTGCTGAAGAAGGCCGGTGTGGAAAGGGGCACCACGATTCGGAAAAAGGCGCCCAATCGGGAACAGCCATCAACCCTGGCCGCATCTTCCAGTTCCTCAGGTATATTCTGAAAATATCCTGTCATCACCCAGACGACATAGACCAAAAGGAAGGAGGGGTACACCAGGATCAGGCCCGCCAGAGTGTCGATGAGGCCCAGGGCCTGCACCAGAGAGTAAAGAGGGATCACCAGGGCGATAGGAGGTAGCATTTGCAGAGCCAATGGCAATATCAGCAGAAAGCCCCTTCCAGGGAAGCGTAGGCGAGCGAAGGCATAGCCAGCCAGCGATCCAAGCCCAAGGCAGAGAAGCGTGGTGGTACTAGCTACAATGGCACTATTAAGGATAGCACGCCGAAAGAAAGCAGCGGGAGCGGCCATCGTTTGCATGCTGGAGGCTCGAAGCATTTTGCTGCCGATGATGGCCTGAAGCCTCTCCAGCGTGGGGTTGTCTGGGAACCAGTGAGGTGGATAGGCAACCAACTCGTGTGAGGGGCTGATGGCAGAGGCCAACAGCCAATAAGCGGGTGCTAAAGTCCAGAGGAGCAGCAGTAACGCACCCAGATAAACAAGGAAAGTCTGTGGTTTGATTCTATGCCAAATGCGCCTCGATCGCGCGCCCATCATAGCGCCTCCTCACGGCCTCGCAGTGTGCGAATGTAGACCCAGGCCATGCCCAGGGTGGTGATCCCAATGAAGAAAGCAAGAGCAGCGCCGTAGCCGAAGTTCTGGAACTTAAAGGTGGTGAAGTACGTCAAAAAGGTTATCACCATGGTGCCATTGGCCGGTCCTCCCCTGGTCATGACGTAGATAATGTCAAACACCCGAAAGGTTTGTAAGGTGCGCAGGATCAACACCACCAAGATAACCGGACGCAGGAAGGGGAGGGTCACATAGCGGAAGCAGTCCCAGCTTGTGGCTCCATCCACCCTGGCCGCATCATAAAGGTCCTCCGGGATAGCTTGAAGGCCAGCCAGGAACATTATGACATAGAGGGGGAGCATGCGCCAGCTATCGCCCAGGATCACCATGTTCATAGCCAGGAAAGGCCGACCCAACCAGATCACATTGTGCTTGATCAAGCCAAGTTGGAGGAGCAAATGGTTGAGCGCGCCGGTACTCCCATCGAGGATCCAGCGCCAAAGGGTACCATTTACCACCGTCGGAATGGCCCAGGGAAGGAGCAGGAGGGTGCGCACAATAATCCGACCACGGAAGGGCTTATTGAGGAGTTGAGCAATGGCTATGCCGAGCACTGTCTGGGTGACCACTGATACGGCAGTGAAATAGATAGTGCGTCCCACGCTAGCCCAGAAATCCTGGTTGGTAGTCATATGAACATAATTCTCTAATCCTATGAAGGGCCGGCCGGGGAAAAGAAAGTTGACCCGATGCAGGCTGATCCAGAAGGCATAGAAGAAGGGGACGACAATCAATCCTACCATAAGCAGCAGGCTGGGCATTATGAGGGCGTAAGCGAAGCGTGCCTCACGCCTGAATTCCGGTGGTCTTCCCTTCCAGCTTATCGGTGAACTTCCCTGTAAGCCTCTTACCCGCATGTTTTATTACCTCGTCCGGATGAATTAAAGCGGGGGCCGGCCAGTTATGCACCCTGGCCGGCCCCCCATGTAGGGGTCAGTATCCGTACTCCTTCGACTTCTGAGTGGACCACTCCGCCAGGTCGTCCAGCGCCTGCTGAGGGGTCTTCGCACCGGTCAATGCCGCCTGAATCTCTACCTGGGCCTGTAGCGACCATTCGCTATACCAGGGCAGAACCGGACGGAAGTGCGCATATTGGAACTGCGGCCCCATGGCCTTAAAGTGTGGGTAGGCTTTAAGGATCTCGGGGTCGCTATACATTTCAGTCCAGACGGGCATATTCTGCTGTAGATCGAGAGCCTGGACCTGAACCTCACGGCTCATGAAGCGCTGCAGCAGCTTGGCGGCCAATTCCGGCGTATCGCTGTTTGTGAGGATACCCCAGCCGCCACCGCCGGTAACGCTGGAGCTGACCAATCCACTCTCCTCTGAGGCAGGGATGAGCGCAATGCCTACCTTATCCACTACTTTGGATTCCTTGGGATCTTGAATCAGACCCCAGGCAAACGCCCAGTTGAGGACGAAGGCGGTGTCGCCAACCAGGAAGGGGTTCAAAACGGTGCGATCGTTCAGGCTAGTGGAAGCGGGATCAGCCCAGCCGTCTGGGCCGATGGAGTTGACCATCCACTGCAGCATCTTCTGCCCGGCCTCATCGTTGAAAACCCAGTTGCCTTTCTCGTCCCGCCATCGACCCCCGAAGCCATAGAGGAATAAGGTGACATCGCATATCAGGCCCTCTGCCTGCGCCCAACCCCAGGCCGTGCCGTATTTCACCAGGCCCTTCTCCATCATGGTCCTGGACATCTCCTCCATCTCCTCCCAGGTTCTGGGGGGATGGTCATAACCGGCCTTCTCCAAGATCTCCTTATTGTAGAAGAGCCATTTGCTCTGGTTGTTGAAGGGGAATGCCCAGAGCTTGCCGTCCCAGACCAGTTGATCGAAGAGGGGCTTGGCGATCCCCTTGCGCATCTCCTCGGTAACATATTTGTCTACGGGGATCAAAAAGCCAGCCTTGGCGAATTCGGCAGGCCAGATGGTGTCAACGTACACGATGTCCACATCCGCGCCCCCTCTGGCTGAGCTGACGATCTTGTCGTGAACCTCGTCATAAGCCAGAGATATGATCTCCAAGTCGATGCCGGTCTCCTCCTTCCACTGAGGAGCGATCCAGTCAACGACAGGCCGCCAGTCAACGGGGAGCAGTAACGTGAGCGTCTTCGGTTTAGGCTGGGTAGGCTCAGGGGTAGGAGTAGGCGCGCAAGCGGCCGTAACCAGAGAGAGGAGCAACGCGGAGAGAACAAGAGTGTGTAACCACGCCCTATGGTCTGATCCGATCGGTAGATGTGACATCGCCTCTTCCTCCTTTCATCACAAAGCCATCCATGGCTTTCTGCCACTCGCCAGTGTAGCATAGATCAGCCACACTAGGCCCAACATCTGCATGTAGTCAATTAAGCCCCTATTCCCCACCTCCTTGTGTAGATAGATTCAGGACAATGCCCTGGCCTCGCTAACGAAGGCCGCGAGGCTGGCCCACCTCAATTTCAATTGGCCCCTTCCGAGGTATACTTGAGTCCTGGGGGCGTAGACCTGAGGGTCTGCGCCCCTTTCCCTTCTGTCCCTGGCCAAAACCTCAGGCCCCAGAGGATCAATACTTTACTGGCCCGGCTCCAGAGGCTGGATGGTCAGGTGCACATCGCCATGGAAGGGGCCGGCCATTACTGGCTGCCCCTCTATGAGGCCTTGACCAATGCTTAATCCCCAATAGCAGGTCTTCCTGCTTGCTTGGGGAAACGCTTAATTTTTAACAGCCTCTTGCGGAGCGCACCTTTGCTCCGCAGGATTCCCGTATAATCAACTCCACCGGTAAAGTGACGGATTCTACTTGACGGCCCTCGATCAGGTCAATCAATTTGCTGGCCAAGAGCATTCCGCCCCGGCGGATTTGCTGACGTACTGTAGTTAGGGGTGGGCTGCAATGAGCAGCAAGGGGAATGTCATCATAACCCACGATGGAAACATCATTGGGAACATCACGTCCCTCTTGGCGAAGCGCCTCCATAGCCGCTACCGCCATTAGATCGCTACACACAAAGACCCCATCAATGTCAGGAGCCCGGGCTAGCAGTTGACGCATGGCAAAGTATCCGGATTCGCTGGTGAAATGGGCGTAAGCGATGAGGTTCGCGTCCAAAGGAAGTCCTGCCCGCTGCAATTCCTGTTCATAACCTCGGCGGCGCAGCCAGGTCTCTGTCTCATCCTCATCACCCCCGATAAAGGCGATGCGACGTCTGCCCAATTGGATCAGGTGGCGGACAGCCTGGGCAGCACCCGAAACTCCATCGCTGCCAACTGAGACATAGCGTTGGCCGGGAAGGGGTGGTCCCCAAACGACGAAGTTAGCCCCCAGTTCCACCAATTTGGCGATGCCGCGGTCGTTCAATTTCCGGCCGATGATGATCAAACCATCCACTCGTTTGCCGAGAACATAGCGCTGGTACCATCCCTCATCCGCAGCGTGGGCACGGGAGATGAGCAAGTCATAGTCGTACTCTGCCAGTTTATTGGCAATGGCGCCTATGATCTCGAGGTAGAAGGGATCGGATACCTGCCGGTCGCTTGTCTCGCCAAAGGGAATAACGGCGGCGATGGTTTGCGTACGTTGGAGGCGCAAGTTGCGTGCTCCAACATGCAATTCATAATTATAGGTATGTGCTATACGGCGGATGCGCTCTTTTGTCTCCTCTGGGATGAGGGGGCTATCGTTGAGGGCTCGGGAGACAGTGGACACAGAAACACCAGCGAGACGCGCGATATCAGCCATAGTGCGTACTTCGTTACCCATCTTGTTTTTCCTTGTGCAATCGATTGCATATACATTATATCACACTATTGCGTCGATGTCAAGAGGGCGCTCTTGGGGCCGCTGTCTAAGGCTTGTGAGTGGAAGCAGGTGGACTTTGCAAGGGGACCAAGGTATGATAACAATCGCATAATGATGCTTATGCGATTAAAATGGGTCCAAAAGCCGCCCAAAACCGCCCCGGAGAGGGGTTTAAGAGCCGAAAATTCAATCGCATAACTTTACATGAGGGGATGCTGCGGTAGTTGCTGCCTTTGCTGCCGCTGTTCT
>DRAO01000143.1 GCA_011041825.1 Chloroflexota bacterium | reverse complement strand
GATGCTTTATATCTTGAGGGGAAACCCGGAGCCGACGTATTAATGGAACAAATTGAGCAGTTCGAAGCAAGCGCAGAGGGGGTTAAGGTGAAAGCTCTGGTGAAGAAAGCTTACGGGAAAGGAGGCATCCTTAATCTCCTCCTTACTGCGAAGGAAGCAGCCCCCTCTGTCCTACCAGATGTGGTAATCATTGATACTTCCGAGATAGCACAAGCCGCTCAAGCCGAATTACTGCAACCTTTAAATGAGTTTATAGGGGAGGATTTTTGGGAGAGTTTGTTCCCCTTTGCCGCAGAAGCGGGAGTATGGAGAGGTGAAAACGTAGCCATCCAGTTCTGCGCTGATTTTGAACACCTGGTTTACAATACCAATAAGGTGGTCACCCCTCCCTTAACCTGGCAACAACTCCTGGGAGGCAAGGAAGTCTACCTTTTCCCAGCCCGAGGCGTGAACGGCCTGGCAAATGATACCCTGATAATCCAGTACCTGGCTGCTGGAGGACGCTTTGTTGATGAGAATGAATTGCCTGTGTTAGATGAGCAGCCTCTGGCTGAAGTGCTCGAATTTTACCGCCAAGGGATAGAGAAAGGGGTCATTTCCCAATTGATAAGCGAAGTGGGTAGCACCGATGAATGCTGGCAAATCTACCTCGCTGCCAGGGTGGCTATGTCCAACGTGCGGGCATCTCGCTTCTTAGCTGATAGAAAAATCCTCCACAACACATCCTATGCCCCTCTTCCTACCAAGAAAGGGCAGGTTTCCACTTTGGCAAGGGGCTGGGCCATAGCCATAGTCACCCAGGAGCACAACCGCCGGGAGGCATCAGCAGATTTCATCAAATGGCTCCTTGCGCCGGATAACAATGCTCAATGGGCTTGGGCTGCGGGGTATCTTCCGGTGCACCGGGAGGCCTTTAAAGAGGAGCAAGACCCCTATATACCCTTCCTCCGTTGGCAATTAGAATCAGCCCAACCCGTGCCCAACCTCCTCGAATTCCCTGCCATAGCGAAGGCTATGCAAGAGGCTCTGGATAATGTGCTCTCAGGCAAAGCTACCCCCGAAGAGGCAGCAAAGAGGGCAAAACAAAGCCTGCGGTGGTAAAATGTAAACAGGAGCATATCCCCTCTTAAGGCATACCCTCACAGGAGGTGGAGAGGTGGCAGAGAGAGAGAATAAGGCTGTGATTAAGGCACCTTTGCATTTATCGGAAGACAAGGGAGCTATAATTGAGGCCGTGATTAAAGCCGCCCTTAAAGCCGTAGACCCCACAGAGGCGGTGAGGCGAGTGCTACATCGGGAAGATGATGTGTTAGAGGTGGCAGGGAAGCGCTATGACTTGAATCGCTTCCACCGCATCGTGGTGGTGGGCGGGGGCAAAGCGGGCTCACCTATGGCTGCTGCCGTCGAGGAAATACTGGGCGACCGCATCACCAAAGGGCTCGTTAACGTCAAAGAAGGCTATGTGCTCGAACCCGCCCCAAAGCGCATCGGCATTAATCAGGCCGGCCATCCTACGCCCAATGAGGCCGGGCTCGAAGGAGCCCGCCGTATCATCGAAATCGTCTCTCCTTTAGGGGAAGATGATTTGGTCATCGCCCTCATTTCCGGCGGCGGCTCAGCCCTTATGCCCCTCCCCGCCGAAGGCATTACCCTGGCCGATAAAAAAGCCGTTACCGATGTGCTCCTCCGCTGTGGGGCCACCATCAATGAAATAAACGCCGTCCGCAAGCATATCTCAGCCCTTAAAGGTGGACAGCTTGCCCGTGCTGCCTACCCCGCCACCGTCATCAGCTTAATCCTCTCCGATGTTGTGGGAAGCCCTCTGGACACCATCGCCTCCGGTCCCACCGCCCCAGACACTACCACCTTTGCCGATGCCTGGGCCGTGCTGGAGAAATACGAATTGTTCGATGATGTACCGGAAAGCGTGATAAGGCGGCTCCGCCGGGGCCTTGCGGGCGAGATACCCGAAACCCCTAAGCCTGGTGACCCCGTATTCGACCGGGTGCAGAATGTGGTTATTGCTGATAACCGCATCGCTGCCTTGGCTGCTAAGGAGGAAGCTGAGCGTCACGGATTCACTGCAATGCTCCTGACCACTTACCTTGAAGGCGAGGCCCGAGAGGTTGCCAAAGCTGTGGCAGCGTTGGGCAAGGGTGTGGCTGCCAACGGTGACCCCGTCTCTCCCCCGGCCTGCCTCATCTTGGGTGGCGAGACCACAGTGACTATCACGGGCAGAGGCAGGGGCGGACGCAACCAGGAATTAGGCCTTGCTGCCGCCATAGCCTTAGATGGCTGGGAGAACGTCACGGTTGTTACCCTCGCCACCGATGGCACTGATGGCCCCACCGACGCCGCTGGAGCTATCATAGATGGCACCACCGTCCGCCGTGCCCAGGAAAAGGGCCTCTCGCCTTTGGCTTACCTCCGGGATAACGACTCCTACCATTTCCTCCAGGCGCTTGGCGACCTCCTCATCACTGGTCCGACAAATACGAACGTGAATGACTTAATATTTGTGTTTGTATTTCCGGGATAGCCTTCTATCTAACCGTAGGAGGGAAGAGACAATGCAGATTCTCATCCTCTACTTCAGTGGGACAGGCAACACCCATTATGCAGCTCATTACCTGGCCCGTAGGCTGGAGCGCTTCCCTCTGGAAGTGCTGGTGCGCTCTATTGAGCAGGTGCCGCCTGACAAACTGCCGGCATTCGACATCCTGGGGGTGGGATTCCCGGTGCACGGAGGCGAAGCTCCCATTCCCCTTGCCGCTTACATCCGCTCCCTGCCGCCAGGGGATGGCAGAGGTGCTTTCGCCTTCTGCACCAAAGGAGCTTTCGCCGCAGGAGCATCTCGGCGTGTCTTGCGCCGCCTCACCGAGCAGGGCTACATCCCATTGGGAGAGACAGGGGTGAATATGCCGGGCATTGACCTCCTGCCTTTCCTTGCCAAGGATTCCTGGCTCCTGCGCAAGATGGTCGAAAAGAATTACAACCACCTTAAGCCATTGGACAGGCTTGCCAGCCGTATCGGGGAAATTGCCCTGGCTATAAAGCAGGGTGATGACCCGACGGAATTCAAGATACAACTCCCTACTCTCCCAGGCAGTAAAACTATCGAGAAGCTATGGATAAAACTTTATGACCGGATGGCTATTTGGCTGCGGGGCAAGTTCTACGCCGATGAGCGCTGCAACCTCTGCCGCCTGTGTGTCCGGGCCTGCCCGGCGGGCAACATCCAGGTTGTGGATGGGCGGATACGCTTTGGCGACCGATGCTACCTGTGCCTGCGGTGTCTGCATCAATGTCCGCAGGAGGCCATCCAGTTGGGGCAAGGCACGGTGGGCAAAGCTCGCTGGCGTGGCCCGATGGGGGATTTCAACCCTCTGGTTCACCCCTGATACAAGAGCTCATTCAAGGCAAGATGTTGCTGCCGTCGGGAAAACGGCTTCATTCTATCTTTATCCCATACTCGGCCAAAGCCGCCAGCATACGACCCTTGGCTACAGATGGGATTTTTTCCTTGGCCGCTTTCACCAGGTCCTGCTCCTCCACACGAGGGGAGCCCCTATCACGGGCAGCCTTCTCGCTGGCCTCGATGATGGTCTTGAGAGCCTTGCCCCGCACGAAGGGGGGCATCGGCGTGATGGCGTCCTTCAGGGCTTGCCAGACCTTCTCGTCCCAGGGCATCGTGCGCATCGAGTACCTCCCTCAGCACTGGTGTTTGAAGTAGCAATCGTTGACATCGGGGTGGCAGAGTCGGGCGTTGCACAAGGGGCAGGGGATGAAATGGCTCTTGCACAGGAGAGCGCCGCACACATCACACCCGGCCAACGGGCGCTCGGAGCAGTAATCGCAGGTGATGGCTTGAAGGGAGATGCCCCTACCGGCCAGGACTTCTTCCACCGCATCCAAAAGAGGAGAGGCAGGGCCGAGCTTGCGGGGTTTGAACTCGGTATCGAAGTAATCCCTAAGCCCCATTCCCACGATGCTCACACGGCCTGCCCTCTGGGGGTCCTTAAGCAGCTCCAAAATGCTCTTCTTGGGGAAGAAGCCCATCGTCAGCAGGATGAGCTTGCGCTGCCCGTCGAACTGCCTAATCCAATCCCGCAAGGAGGGCCAATGGATAGGGCCGGTGTGTTCCCGGATGTCAACTACATAGCGTTCGCCCTCGACCTTGACCTCCAGCGTGGCTCCTTCCCGGGTGAGCACCTTCCAGCCTTGCTGGAGGGCTCTTTGGCTCAGTTCGGGGATTATTTCAGAAAGGCGGTGGAGCTCCATAGTTTCCCTCCTTTCTTAGGGAGAACGTTTCAGTGCATCGCCTTCCAGCCAGCAAGTGGGGTCTTCTGCCATCATATTGCCGGTAGCGATGTAAGCCTTGCACCGTGCGCCACCGCAGATGTAACGCCATTCGCAGCTTCCACACTTCCCTTCCAGCTTATCCCTATCCCTCAGGGTGGCGAAGACCGGGGAGTTATACCAGATGTCAACGAAGCTCTGCTCACGCACATCCCCGGCTTTCACCTGGAGGACCATACAGGGGTAAACCGTCCCATCGTAGAGGACGCAGGCGTAGCGGATTCCGGCCCCGCAGCAGGTGCGGACGAACTTCATCATCACTTCCTCTTCGGGGACGGTGCGCTCGATTTCGACCCACAGGTGGGGGATGGCGATGCAGCGGTAAACCATATCATCGGCACGCTGACGGGCGATGTACTGCTCGGCGAAGCGACGGCGCTCCTCGGTGGTGAGAGCCAGGTCAGGGTTCTCTCCCCCACGCCCTGTGGATACATAGTCGAAGACTTCTACGGCCATAGCTCCCAGTTCCTTGGCCTTCTCGGCCACCTTAAGCCACTCATCCACCCGGCCTCGGCGGAGGGTCGGGGCAATCTGGAAGGGGATGCCTGCTTTCTTGACGTTTTCGATTCCAATCATCGTCTGCTCCCAGGCCCCTTCCACACCTCGGAACTCGTCGTGAGCCTTGGGGTCGGCTCCATCGAGGCTGATAGCGAGGGCTCTCAGACCGGCTTCCTTGAGCTTCCGGGCGACTTCGGGGGTGATGAGGGTGGCATTGGTCCCCATCAGGGGGCGCAATCCCACGTCCCTGGCGTGGCTTATGAGCTCGTAGATGTCAGGGCGCATCAAGGGTTCGCCACCGTCGAAGATGATGAGCCTGGCTCCGGCCTCGGCGATTTCGCTGATGACCCGCTTGGCCTCTTCGGTGGAGAGGTCGTTAGGATGGGGTTCTTCGACCGATTCGCTGTAGCAGTGCTTACATCTCAGGTTGCAACGACGGGTGACGGAGAAGCTAACCATAACGGGCGGCAGCACTTTCATTTTACCGACCTCCGTGAAGGGGTTTTAGTTAATTTGTTTGTAGGCGGCAGCCCTGCTACCCCCTACAAACGAGCTTTCCCTGTGCGATTGGACGGGGAGATTTTACTCCCATTTACCCCGTAAGTCAAGGAGGAGGTAGCTTTGGAGTCTGTGACAGTTTAGTAGGCGAGAAAGCCCGCCCTGGTGGGCTAATCCCAGCCCCAAATAGGGCTTTGCTGAAATAGCTCGGCGGTTCACCGTCGAGCGGGAGGATGACTGCTGGGTTGCAGTAAGAAAGCGGACACATAAAAGAGGAGGTGATTATGAAGGTTCTGGCCATCAACGGCAGCCCTAGAGGCCCCAGGGGCAACACCGACCGCATCCTTCAGCCCTTCCTGGAAGGGGCCAGGGAAGCCGGAGCCCAAACCGAGACCATTTACCTCAAAGACAAGCACATCGAGCATTGCACCGGCTGCTTCACCTGCTGGACCAAAACCCCTGGCATCTGCATCCACAAGGACGATATGCCCGAAATCCTGGAGAAAGTGCGGGAGGCGGATGTGGTGGTTTTCGCCACGCCGTTGTATGTGTTCACCGTATCAGGGTTAATGAAGGATTTTATGGACCGACTTATCCCTTTAATGCAGCCCTTCATTGTGGAACGAGGTGGTCAGTATATCCACCCGCCCCGCCATCCCGAAGCCTGGCCCAAGAAGCTGGTGCTCATCTCCAACTGCGGCTTCCCGGAGCGACACCACTTCTCCGGCCTGGTGGAGACCTTCCGTCGCTTCACCGAGTCGCCCGATATGGAGCTGGCGGGGGTGATCCTGTGCGCCGGGGGCGAGCTCCTGCGGGTAGAAGCCCTTAAAGGCCGGTTCGATTGGTACCTCGGCGCTGCCCGCCAGGCCGGACGGGAGGTGATAGAGCAAGGCCACATCTCCCCCGAAACCCAGGCCGTGCTCGACCGCCCCCTGGTGGAAGACCCTGCCGTCTACGCCCGGATGGCGAATATGTACTGGCAGAGCGTGATGGCCCTCACCCCCTCCCCCCGGCCT
>DRAO01000299.1 GCA_011041825.1 Chloroflexota bacterium | reverse complement strand
TTTTCCACCATATGTGTTCTCCAGGGAATTTTCAAGGCACTATAAATCAAATTCTTGAAGGAATCGAACGGTATTATAAAGCTCCTCAGCTTCCTGGATAAGGGCTTCAATCTCCTCTTGGTGATCAAGATAATAGCTTATGGCATCAAGCACGGCGGCTGGTGGCAAATGGGGGTAAGCTTCTAGTATTTCCTCAATAGATTCACCTGCCTTGTAATGCAAAACGATAGCTCTTACCGGAACCCGACTGCCTTTTATGATGGGTTCACCTCCTGCAATACCTGGTATACGTACTATATAAGGATGTTCAGTTGTCTGTACTTTCATTTCTAATACAGCGGTTTTAATCTCCATACACGAATTACCTCCCCTGAATCACTCTCCTAGGGCGGCCAGGGCCTTCATCGGGGCCGATGACGCCCTTCTCCTCCAGGAGCTCTATAAGCCTCGCTGCCCGATTGTACCCGATACGGAGCTTCCGTTGGAGCAATGAGGTCGAAGCCCTCCCATACTCCCTCACCACCTTTATGGCTTCCTCCAACAGGTCATCTTCCTCGGGAGGGGCTTTCCCTGGCTTCGCAGCCAAGATGCTCTTAAACTCCGGGGAAAGCGGCTCTTGCACAGGGCGTGATGGCAGCGGTTCCCCTATGCCCTGGCTACGCCAGAACCTTACCAAGCGGCTCACCTCCCTATCAGACACGAAGCACCCCTGGATGCGGATAAGGTGGCTGGAATCCGGGGGCATAAAGAGCATATCCCCCCTGCCCAAAAGGTCCTCCGCACCGGCGCTATCCAGCACCACTCGGGAATCCACCTGGCTGGTCACCGCAAAGCTAATGCGGGCAGGGAAGTTAGCTTTGATAAGCCCGGTGATGACATCCACACTCGGCCTCTGGGTGGCAATCACCAGGTGAATGCCCGTAGCCCGGGCCATCTGAGCCAAGCGGGTTATCATCCCTTCCACTTCCTCTGGAGCCACCAGCATTATGTCGGCCAGCTCATCCACAACCACGAGCAGGTAAGGCAGGATTTCCCGCCCTTTGGAGGCCATCATCTGGTTGTAGTGGTCAATGTGGCGGGCTCCTTCCCGGGAGAACAATTGATACCGCCGAGCCATCTCTCGAACGGTCCATTTGAGAGCCGAGATGACTTTGTCCACATCCACAATCACCGGCGTGACCAGATGAGGCAAGCCGTTGAAGTGCACCAATTCCACCCTCTTGGGGTCTACAAGGATAAGCCTCAAAGTCTCGGGAGTATTGATGCAGGTCAAACAAGTGACGATGGAATTGATGCACACGCTCTTGCCGGAACCGGTAGCCCCGGCTATCAGCAAGTGGGGCATTGTGGCTAAGTCCGCCACCACCGGTTGCCCGGATACATCCCGGCCCAGGGCTATTTTGAGCCTGGAATCCATCCTCTGGAATTCTTCCGATTCCATAACCCCTCGGAGGGAGACCAGGGAAAGTTCCGAATTGGGGACTTCGATTCCCACATAGGAGCGGCCTGGAACCGGGGCTTCAATCCTCACCGGGGATGCTGACAGGGCCAGGGCCAGGTCATTGGCAAGAGATTTTATCCGGGAGACCCGCACCTTCATCCTCTTCAGGCGTCCATCAGGCCCTTTTTTCTCTATATACCCTGGTTCCACCCCAAACTGGGTTACCGTAGGCCCTCGGTTCACCTCTACCACCCGGGCTGGGATGCCAAATCCAGCCAGGGTCTCCTCGATGATCCGCACCTTTCGCCTTATCTCGGCTTCCTCTATCTCCTTCTCACTGTAATCCTCGAGGATTTCGGAGATGAGGGGAAGTTGCCAGCGCTGCTTGATGCCGATAATCCTCGGGGGGATAGGAGCCAGCCTTTCCGGCCTTACGGGAGGGGAGACAGGACGACGGCCTGGAGCTATCTTGGAAGCTATCTCTTCGCCGATGGAACGGAGGCTTCCCCCCCGCATCCTCCAGAACCTGTACCTCTCTGCCAGGTTCCTCCCCCATCCTTCGAGAGCATCAATTGCTTCCGGCAAGGAGAAGCCAGCGGCTATGAAAAGGCTTAAGGCCATAAACACTACCAGGATGAAAGCCATCCCAAGGAGACCCAAGGCTTTCAGCAGCCCCTCCCTTATCAGCCAGCCAACATAACCGCCGCCGCCACCTTCTGCTGCTAAGGCCCGGGGGTCCTGGGAAGAAACCAATGAATGTATGGAAGCCAACAGCATAAAATAAAAGATAAGCCCGGAAGCCAGGCGCTGGATTTCCTTGCGGGAAGCCCTGCCGGTGCCATAGAGGAGCAAAGTAATACCGATGCCCCCTAACACCAAGGGAGAGAGATACACCCCCACACCGAAGCTCAGCCGTAATAAGCGAAGCCAGGTACCTGTGATAGGCCCCTTTTCCGAAGGGAGCAAACAGAAGAACGTGAACAGGGCCAGGAGTATGAAGGCCAATCCCACCGCCTGAGGGCTTAGGAACCTGAGGATATTCTGTTCCTTCCTGCGCCTTTTCTTCCCCTTAGCCATACGCCCTTTACACCTCACCTCCGGGAAGACACCCCTCAGCACTCAAACCCATTATACCTTACCCTCTAAGGGGCGTCAAGGAAAAAGGAGTTGAGCTTCGGACAAGAGTTCGGACATTGCTTTGCCAAAGCCCTCTGAAGAGGGTGTTGAAAAACTCCGGGGTTGGAAACTACTCCGCAGGCTAAGGATAGAAAAAAGGGGTGTTTTCTCGTGCGGGGGCTTCGCCCCCGCACGAGAAAACACTTCAAAAAATGCTTTTTAACCTGCCCTCGTCGGAGGGAACCATTTGAGCAAGAACAGCGTGGCACTTTTTCAACGCCCTCCCTCTGAATGCACTTTTGCTTGGAACAGGAGCAGGATAGGAGCCTTAAGCTCCGCCTGCCCCAAACACAAGGTTTGGGGCGGTGGAGAGGGCTGATGCTCCGCCGAGACAAGCTCGGCGGTATCTTGCACCCAGGGCCTTATGCCGGGGGAGGAAAGCCGGGAGCTCAAAGCTCCCGGCTGAGCAGAGAAAGGGCGCTGGAAGCGCCCTGGTTAGCCCGCTTACAGCGGGCTTCCACTGCTCAGGCCGGGGCTTTCAGCCCCGGCTTGACCGGCTAGCCCGCTTACAGCGGGCTTCCACTGCTCAGGCCGGGGCTTTCAGCCCTTTGACTTCTCGTCCCAGGGAGATTTGACGGGTGCTCATTTTGATTGTACAATTGGCTTAGGCAAGAGAAAGGACGAGGTCGAACTATGCGCAAATACATCCTGCTAATGCTGGTTTTCATACTGCTCCTGGCCTCGTATGGAGCAGGGTTTAGCACCCATTATTACCTGGAAACTACCAAGTCAAGCGTACCAGAGTTCCGGGTCTTCTGGGAAGCCTGGGACATCCTTAAGGAGCACTTCTATGGCTCCCTACCTGATAATCGCCAGATGACCCATGCCGCCATAAGAGGGGTGGTAAGCGAGCTGGGGGACCCTTATACTACCTTCCTGGAACCTCAAACCCGCTCTTTAGAGAAGGATGAGCTCAAAGGGGAGTTTGGAGGGATAGGAGCTTGGTTGGAAAAGACCAAAGATGGGCGCTTTGTGCTCACCCCTCTAGATGGCTATCCCGCTCAAAAAGCAGGCATCCAGGCAGGTGATGAGCTGATAAAAGTAAACGGAACCCCCATCAAGCCGGAGATGACCATCAATGAGGTCCTGCTCCTCGTCCGAGGACCCATCGGCTCTTATGTGACTTTGGTGGTTCGACGGGGTGGGGAGGAGCTCACTTTCAAAGTGAAACGGGAGCGCATAGAGACGCCATCGGTGGAGTGGAAGGTGGTAAAACCTGGCATAGGTTATGTTAAGATAACGACTTTCACCGAGCGCACATCGAGGGAGATGAAGCAGGCTATGAGGGAGCTCAAGGCATCCGGGGTTTCGGCCCTCATCCTGGACCTGCGGGGCAACCCCGGAGGGATAGTGGAAGCGGCATTGGAAGCGGGAGGGTTCTTCATCGAGAAGGGAGTTATGTTCTATGAAAGGTACAAGGATGGCTCCGAAAAGGCCTTCAAAGTGAAACCCTCTTCTGAACGGGTGACCTGGCCTCTGGTAGTGCTTGTAGATAAGAACACCGCCAGCGCTGCCGAAATCTTGGCAGGGGCTTTACAGGAATTGAAACACGCCCCCCTCATAGGAGAACGCACCTACGGCAAAGGCTCGGTCCAGTTCATCTATGACCTGAGCGACGGCTCCTCGCTCCACGTGACGGCTGCCCGCTGGTTCACACCGAACCACCGGGAAATTGAGGGAAACGGCCTCGAACCAGATATCAAGGTGGAGCCTAAAGAGGGCGTGGATGTGTGGATGGAAGAGGCGATAGCTCTCTTAGCCAAGTAACAACTGGCTTGATATCAAGGAGCAAGGGAGGAGTTAGATGACAGATGTAATCAAATGGCTCTTGCGGGTAAGCATTGCCATAACTATCTCCATCCTCGTGGTAGGGGCATCTTTCCTGGCTGGATACGGAGTTGGGATGCTTAATGCCCCTTCCAGCGTAATCGCAGTCCAGGCGCCCCTCCAGGGCACTCCGAGCCCTGGGGAGAAGGAGAGGTTCTCCATCTTCTGGGAAGCCTGGCATATATTGGAGAAAGAGTACTATGGTGAACTGCCCACTTTTCAGGAGATGGTCTACGCTGCCATCAGGGGCGTCTTGAACACATTGGATGACCCCCATACTTCGTTCCTTGACCCAAAACAAGCTGCCATCGCCAGGGAGAATATATCCGGCAGCTTTGAAGGCATCGGGGCTGTGGTTGATATGCGAGATGGCAAACTTGTTATCGTGGAAGTGATGGAGGGGCAACCCGCCGAGAAAGCGGGCCTCAAGAGCGGCGATATCATCCTGAAAGTGGATGATACCCCCATCGAAAATATGACCATCCTGGAGGCCGTGTCTCTCATCCGAGGACCAAGGGGCACCCCGGTGAAACTGACCATCCTGCGCCAGGGCCTTAAGGAGCCTTTCGAGGTAACCATAATCCGCCAGCGTATCGAACTCCCGGTGGTGAAATACAAGATGCTGGAGGGCGACATCGCCTATATCAAGCTCAGGGATTTCAGTGGCCTCGCCCCCCAAAAGCTGAGAAAAGCCCTCAAGGAGCTTTTAGCCCAGCATCCCAGAGGTATAATCCTCGACCTCAGGAATAACCCTGGTGGATTGCTCTCAGCAGCCATAGAGGTAGCCAGCCAATTCGTGGGCGAAGGCCCTGTGGTCATCGAGAGGTTTAAAGATGGCACTGAGCGGATATACGAAGCTGAACCTGGCGGCTTGGCCACAGACCCCTCTCTGCCTCTGGTGATACTGGTGAACGGGAAGAGTGCTAGCGCCTCGGAGATTGTGGCCGGGGCTATCCAGGATGCCGGCAGAGGTGTACTCATCGGCGAAAAGACCTTCGGCAAAGGCTCGGTTCAGCAGCCCTTCACCCTCAGCGATGGCTCTGAACTCCGGGTTACCGTGGCCCGGTGGTTCACCCCGAACGGAAGAGCCATCCACCAGGAGGGCTTGGAGCCGGACATTGTGGTGAAGATGACCGAGGAAGACATCGAGGCAGGCCGAGACCCACAGTTGGAGAAGGCCATAGAATACCTTACCAGATAACGATGGGGAAGCGAAAAGCAGATTCCATTGAATAAAGGCGGGGATATGGACATAAAAGTCGTGGCTACGAATCCAAAAGCGTATCATGATTACTCCATAGAAGACAAATACGAAGCGGGAATAGTGTTAACCGGTTCGGAGATAAAATCGGTGCGGGCTGGGCGGGTTAACCTACGGGATGGTTTTGTGCTCATCAAAGACGGTGAAGCCTGGCTTATGAACACCCATATCGCCCCTTACAAGCAAGCTGGCCGCCAAGGCCACGATCCCCGCCGCCCTCGGAAGCTGTTGCTGCACCGCTATCAGATAAATCGCCTTATGGGAAGGGTCCAGGAAAAGGGTTACACCATTGTGCCTTTGCGGATGTACTTAAAGGGCAAGTGGGCCAAGGTGGAGATAGCCCTTGCTAAAGGCAAGAAGCTTTACGATAAACGGCGGGCAATAGCCGAAAGAGAGGCAGAACGCAAAATCCGCCGTGCCCTTCGGGAAATGTATTAATCTTTTTGGGACAGAATCCCTCTTCCTTATGTGACCACGATTAGGCGGGGAGCTACCGCATTGAAAGATTATTGCACATTTACATTAAAAACAGGAATGGGGAGGTGACTCCTTTATGCCCTACAGGATTGCGTGGGATGTGTCTCACAGGGAATTCACTATTGAGGACGGGTACTACTTTTCAAAGCTCCTTTCCGTCCTCAGGGAGATAGGGGCAGAAGTGATTGTAACTGAGGAGCTAAAGGAAGCCGAAGACGCCGACACCTTGGTGCTCAACTA
>DRAO01000461.1 GCA_011041825.1 Chloroflexota bacterium | reverse complement strand
GACCCAGGAGCATATATGGACCGCACCGTGCTGGAAAGCGACCCCCACAGCGTCATCGAGGGGATGGTCATCGCCGGTTACGCCATTGGTGCGCACCAGGGTTATGCTTACATCCGCCACGAGTACCCCCTGGCCGTGGAGCGGATGAGCCAGGCCGTGGCCGAGGCCGAGGCTCTGGGCCTGCTGGGGGAAGACATCTTGGGGACGGGCTTCGACTTTACCATTACAATTGTGGAAGGTGCAGGGGCCTTTGTGTGTGGCGAGGAAACTGCCCTCATCGCCTCTATAGAAGGGGGCTTCCCTGAACCCCGCCCCAGGCCGCCCTTCCCCGCCGAGAAAGGGCTGTGGGGAAAGCCCACCGTCATCAACAACGTCAAGACCCTGGCCTCGGTGCCGGTTATTATCTCCCGTGGTGGCGATTGGTATGCGAGCATCGGTAAGCCGGGCAACACTGGCACGGTGGTCTTCTCGCTGGTGGGCAAGGTGGCCAACACGGGCTTAGTGGAAGTGCCGATGGGCATCACCCTGGGAGAGTTGATAGAGAAGATAGGCGGAGGGGGCTTAAACGGCAAGAAAATCAAAGCTGTCCAGACAGGGGGGCCTTCGGGGGGATGCATTCCGGCGGAGCTATTTGACCTTCCCATTGATTACGAGAGCCTCACCGAAGCCGGTTCGATTATGGGCTCCGGCGGGATGGTGGTGATGGATGAGGACACCTGTATGGTAGACGTGGCCCGCTACTTCATCAGCTTCACTATGGCCGAATCCTGCGGGAAATGTACCCCTTGCCGGGAGGGAATCCAGCAGATACACCGCATCCTCACCCGCATCGTCGAAGGGGAAGGCACCCCGGAGGATTTGGAGCTGCTGGAGGAGACCGCCCGCCTGGTGAAGGCTGCATCCCTTTGTGGCCTGGGCCAGACAGCCCCCAACCCTGTGCTCACCACCCTGCGCTATTTCCGGGACGAATACGAGGCTCACGTCCTAGAGAAGCGCTGTCCGGCAGGGGTATGCCGGGCTCTGATCAAACTGCACGTGATCGCCGAGAAATGCACCGGTTGCGGCCTGTGCGCCAGGGCCTGCCCGGTAGGAGCCATCACCGGAGCTCGGAAAGAGCCCCACGTTATCAACCAGGACCTCTGCACCAGGTGCAGGCTCTGCTACTCAGTGTGCCCGGAGGGAGCGATTGTTATAGAATAATGAATTTCCCAGACACAAGGCCCTGGGGGCTTGAATTGAGCTGATCCTCCCCTGCCACAAGGGCGGATTCCCCAGGGCACAAGGCCCTGGGGGCTTGAATTGAGCTGATCCTCCCCTGCCACAAGGGCAGGGGTATCAAAAGTTAAGAGCGCCAACCGTGTGTTGGCGGAGCATCAGCAATCAAAGACTTCTGAGATACCGCCAACCTCGTGTTGGCGGAGTATCAACAATTAAGGACTTTAGAGATACCGCCAACCTCGTGTTGGCGGAGCATCAACAATCGAGAATGGCCCGGAGCTTGTCTCCGGGCCGTTAAGAAGCCGGGGTTTCCAGCCCTGGCCCAAGCTCAGGAGGAGAGGGCTATGGTTCGCCTTACCGTGAACGGCAAAACCGTTGAAGTGCCGGAGGGCAGCACCGTGCTGCAAGCGGTGAGGGCTGCGGGAGTAGAGCTCCCCACCCTGTGCCACCACGATGCCCTGACCCCTTATGGGGCCTGTCGCCTGTGTATGGTAGCCATCGAAAAGCCCCGCCGGGCGCTTGTCGCCTCCTGTGCTTACCCGGTTGAAGAGGGAATGGTGGTGCGCACCGATGACCCTGAAGCGGTGGCTGCCCGGCGGCTAGTGTTGGAGTTGCTGCTGAGCCGCTGTCCGCAATCGGACTTCATCCGGGAGTTGGCTGCCAAGGAAGGTGTCACCCAAACCCGCTTCGGTCCGCCTCCTCCGGAGCGAGCCGAGGAACTCTGTGTGCTATGTGGGCTGTGCGTACGGGTATGCCGGGAGGTCATAGGGGCGGCGGCTATCGGCTTCATCGGACGGGGGATGGAGCGTAAGGTTGGGACACCTTTTGATATCCAGGCTGAAGCCTGTGTGGGTTGCGGAGCCTGTGCTGAGGTTTGCCCTACCGGAGCCATTAAGATAGAGGACAGGGGGGACGAGCGCATCCTGCATACCTGGAACACCGTCATCAAACTGCGGGCCTGTGCCGAGTGTGGTCGCTTCTTCGCCCCGGAGCCACTGGATTTTGTGCAAGAGAGTTTCCCTGAATTGAGAGAGCTTTGGGAGCTTTGCCCTGAATGTCGCCGCAAGCGCACGGCAAGCCAGTGGCTGGAGGTTATAAGAGGCGCTTAGGAAGCTGGCGGCTCTCCCACCCGTGTTGACGCTTGCCTAAGCAGTTTTTCTGCCAGATGCAAGGCTTCGTCCTTGGTTCTGATTTCCCCGGCAGCCTGGGCTTCTCGGACGGCCTCCAGCAGTTTCCCCACGATAGGGCCGGGTTCTAGCCCCAGAGCCTTAATGAGTTCACCCCCCCGCACCAACGGAGGTGGTGCTATCACCTCCTTACGGCGGAAATAATGTTCCAGCAGCATCCCCACTACATAAGTGCGTCTCTCCCAACGTTCAGGTGTCAAGCCCTCCATCCAGGTAGCCAGGTGGTCGGCCAAAGCCAACAGGCAGATTTCCACCCCCCAGGAGCCAGTGTCTCGGAAGAAACGGTAGATAGCCCGCCTGGTGACTTCAGGCTCCCTGGAAAGCAATGCCGGGCGCATATGATGAGCCACAATTATGCCCACACCTTCGACTTCCTGATTGCTGAAGCGCAGCCTGCGCACAGCTTTAGCGGCCTCCCGTGCTCCTTCCCACTCGTGGCCGTAGAAATGGGTGATGCCTCTTTCATCTATGCTTAGCGTGGCTGGTTTGCCCACATCATGGAGCAAGGTGGCGAGCTTGAGGATGACAAGCCTGTTGCGCTCGCCTGCCGTCTTCTGATTTATGTGCTCCAGGATGGCAACCTTAAGCTCACCCAGGTTATGATGCAGAGGAGCGGCCCGCCCCTCCCGAGGGGATGGGGCGCTAAGCTCGGCCAGCACCCAATCCAATTGCCGCAATGTCTCGATGGTGTGCTGGAAGCCATCGAGGTGGTGGGGATAGGTCTGCATCATCCCCTTTAGGGGCCCCAGCGGGGGGAAGAGCTGTTCGAGCAGTCCCAATTCATCCATCAGGAGGATATGCTGGGCGGTGTTCCCCTGGGCCAGGATATAGCAGATTTCATCCCGCAGCCTCTCGATGGAAGCTCGCAAGAGCAAAGGCGAATCTTCCCGTATCTGGCGGAGAGTTTCGTCCCCGATGGTAAAGCCCAGTGAGGCAGCAAAGCGGATGGCCCGCAGCATCCGGGCGGGGTCATCTCGGAAAGCAGTGGGCGAGGCCATACGGATGAGCTTGCGGCGGAGGTCTTCCCGCCCCCCCAGGGGGTCAATCCACTCCGGTTGAGGCTTATCCCAATCGGATGCCCGGACAGCGATGGCGTTGATGGTGAAATCACGGCGACGAAGGTCTTCCTCCAGAGTATCGCCATTGCAGCGGGCAATGTCAACGAAGAAGAAACGCCCCTCTGGCTCCCGAAACACCACCCGTCCAGTGTCCCGCTCTTCATCTAGGGGGACGAAGACCCCTCGAAATCGGCGGGCAATCTCCCGAGCCAGCTCCAAAGCACCCTGGGGAACAACGAAATCGAAGTCTTTGCTCCCCCGACCCAGCAATCGGTCCCGTACGCATCCACCTACCAGGTACGCATCAGGGTATCTGGAAGCCACAAATTGAATGATATGCTTTAAATCCATCGGCTAACCATTGGAAAATGTTGCTTCTTCTGGGGTAACAAACAACACCTCAGAAGGCTCATCTTTGGGACGGTTGCGCTTAGCGGCTAAACGGGCTTGCTCCTCGGTTAAGCCCACTCCGGCCACCCGCCCCCTGATTATCACCACCCATCGCCCCACATAAGGGCTCAGGTCGAGTTCCCTTGTGCCCGAGTCAACCCTTTTGCCCACTTCAAAATCGCTCTTATAAAAATTGCGCTCCTGTTTACAAGATTGCACAAAAAGGGGGGGTTATTTCTTCGACGGCAGCGAAGCTGCCGTCGAAGAAATAACTTTCCCTAAATAAATATCCCTGCTTCAGGTGCATTCCTTTGATGCCAAAACGCCATTTCCCTCTCGTGCAGCTATTTACACAAGAGCGAAAATTGCCTGGCAGCCCTCGCTTAATCGTGGTTACGCAATGAGCGGGGTGCTATCCCAAGGTGTGATGCCAGCTCTCTCCCTTTTTCGATCCCGGCTTTTAAGGCCTCAAGGTTCACTTCCTCGGTTCCCTTTGGGACCCTCTTGGCTACGGCTTCTCTGATGGCTTGGGGAGATACCATCCCTGTCATCCCTACGATGATGCCCAAAGCCAGGATGCTGGCGGTGAGGCGCTTCCCGGTTACTTCTTCGGCTAGTGCGGTAATGGGGATTTGGATGGCCCCGCTGGGGACACGGTGAACGTTTACTGAATCTACAATGATGAGGCCATCCCCTCTTACCTGGTGACAGAACTTGTCACAGGCCTCCTGGCTCATAGCCAGGAAGACATCGGCCTCAAGCACCTTGGGGTAATCTATCTCATCGTCGGAGATTACAACTTCCGAGGAGCTGGCTCCTCCTCTGGCTTCCGGGCCGTAGGATTGAGTTTGGGCTACATTTTTGCCCTCATAGACGGCGGCTTCGGCCAGGATTACCCCTGCTAGTATCAGTCCTTGGCCACCTTCTCCGGCAAGTCTCACTTCACAGCGTGCCATAACATCCTCTACAGGGAGGGGTTATTTCCTCGACAGGGCGAAAGGCCTAAGATATGATATGGCAAGGTTCCCCTTTTGTCAAGAAGAGCAGGCTGGAGTTTGCACTTTTGCGTTATGCCCGGTATAATAGGTGAAGTTTGGAGATTTTCAAGGATGGGTGGAACGGAAGAGCCTTAAGTTAAAGAGCCCATTACCCAAATCCATTATTACCCCCGGTTCGCCCTAATCTAGCGTTCAGGAGGAAAAATATGGAAAACCCGTTGCTGGTTTTTGTCAGCTCCCTCATCGGGGAGCTCTTTGAGGAGCGCAAAGCCGTTAAGGAAGCCTTGAAAGCCATTCCCCTCACCCGTGCCTGGGTTTTTGAATACACCCCTGCCTCGGCTGATTTGCTGGAGACAAGCTACCTGGACAAAGTGCGGGAGTGCGACCTCTTCATCCTATTGTTGGGGAAAGGCATTTCGGGGCCAGTACGCAAAGAATGGGAGACAGCCATCGAGCATAACAAGCCTCGCCTGGTGTTCCTCAAGAAGGTGGAACGGGACCCGGAAACCCAATCCTTCATCGAGCGCATTGATGTGAAGTGGGCAGAATTCGCCAACCTTGAAGAACTCCAGCGCAAAGTGCAGGAAGCCGTGATTGATGAGCTTATCAAGAGCTATCGCCGTTACCACCTCCGGCCCGAGGAGGAGGGGAAGTTGAGAGAGCTTCAGGAACGCTTGCAAAGCGGCGATTACATCCAAGCTACGATTTCCGGCCAAGTCAGCGGCCAAGTGGCGATTGGCAAGGGGATCACCCAGGTTAGCCACGAGACGCACATCAGCGGCCCTGTGTACGGCCCCGTCCACACCGGTTCCGGCGACATCCGTATCGGCCATCTGGAGCGGGAAGAAGAGTGGTAAGATGGCCGCCAAGCGGATGCTGAACGTCCGCAAGCCCAAGCGAGCCATCTGCGCCATCCACGAGGTAGGCCACGTCGGCCTGGAGGCTCGCTGCAAGGGCTTTATGGAGGTGATGAGCGAGGCCGGAGTCCCGGTGGAGAAGCTGGACATCGGGACTGACCCCACCGCAGCGGTGGAGATTTTCAAGAGCTACTTTGCCAAGAACCCTGATACCGATGCCATCCTGACCTTGGGGCCTCTGGGGACAAACCCGGCCGTGAAGTTCCTCAAGGAGCAGAACCTGACCGGCAAAGTCCTCCACGGCACCTTCGATATGGATGAGGTCACCCTCAAGGCCATCAAAGATGGCATCACCCTCTTCGCCGTTGACCAGCAGCAGTACCTCCAGGGCTACCTGCCGATGGTCTGGCTCTAGGAGAGGGTTGCTGCTTGCCGTCACCGGAGGCTTCCCCATCGCTTATCTCGAATCTCCTTCAACCCTGATGAAAATCCTCTCGGGCAGGTTGCCGGGAGGCTTCCATGCTTCAGCGATTTGGTTCGGGCTCATAGTGGTCTTCTTCAGCCTGCTTTTGACCCGCACCCACTACGGCAACTGGATTTTCGCCACCGGTGGCAATCCCCAAGCTGCGAGGGCCCTGGGAGTGGAGGTCAACCGGGTCAAGCTCTACAATTTCATCCTCTGCGATCTCCTCGCCGGTTTCACCGGCGTCGTCCAGTTCGCCCGCTTCAGCTCGGTGGACCCTCTCCGAGGCTCCGGCATAG
>DRAO01000230.1 GCA_011041825.1 Chloroflexota bacterium | reverse complement strand
TGCCCACGCTCAAAAGCCCCGGAAATCCATTGCAGGCCAATATCGTAAGTAGCTCCGTCACCTCCAAAGACAAGGAACTTGATGTTCCGGTCCTTTATCTTGCCCTTGCGGATGAGGGCTCTATACATTGCCTCGGCCCCGGCGGCGGTGGTGGCGGCGTTCTCGAAAGCATTGTGAATCCAAGGCACCCGCCAAGCAGTGGTGGGGAACATAGAGGAAGCCACCTCCAGGCAACCGGTGGCTACAGCCACCACCACTGGTTCCTCAATGGCATTGAGGACCTGCCGCACGATTATCCCTTCTGCGCAACCAGCACAAAGCCTGTGGCCGGAGACAAAGCGCTCAGGCTTACTGGCTAATTCCTTCAGCCTTATCCTGGTATCTACAGCCATTTCAACCTCCTCATTTAGGTGAAGTTGCCTGGTTAAATAACTTGTTACCTCAGGCCCAGGTAGCCAACAACCTGCTTGACCTCTCCAGTCTCGGCGATGTGGATGAGCTCCCGGACCATCCCTTCTATCTGCTCAGGCAGGATGTCCCTTCCACCCAGGCCGAAGATGTAATCCACCACCTTGGGGGCTTTCCCATTGCCGTAGGTGAAGAAGGATGCACAGATATCCAGGTAGAGCGGCCCACAGCCTTCTATGGAACCAAAGGCAATCGAACGGTCCATAACCCCCACCACTTTCACGTCCTTGAGGAGCTCTACGATTTCCTTGCCCGGGAAGGGCCTGTAAAGCCTGGGTTTGAGGAGCCCGATTTTAACGCCTTCCTTGCGGAGTTTGCGCACCACGGTGCGGGCGGTTCCGGCGGCGGAGGATAACACCACAATTGCTATTTCAGCGTCGTCCATCTCGAAGGGGTCGAAGAGGCCGTAGTAGCGGCCAGTGAGCTTCCCATATTCCTGCCCTACTTCCTCCACCACCTTGGGCACTTTGGAGAGGGCCTCCGTCTGCTGGCGCTTGAACTCAAAGTAATAATCATAGAAAGCCCAGGCTCCGAAGGTCTTGGGGTTATCTATGTCCAGGAGGGAGTACTTCGGGGTGTACTCGCCTATGAAATCTTTCACAGCCTGGTCTTCGAGGACCTCAACTCTTTCCACACCGTGGCCGGTGATGAAGCCATCCTGCATTGACATCACCGGGAGCAGCACATCGGGGTGCTCGGCGATGCGGATGGCCTGGATGGTGTTGTCATAGGCCTCCTGGGGGTTCTCGGAGAAAATCTGAATCCAGCCGGAGTCCCTCGCCCCCATCGAGTCGGAATGGTCACAGTGGATGTTGAGGGGAGCGGAGAGGGCCCGGTTGACCACGCTCATAACGATTGGCAGCCGCATTGAGGCAGCGATATAGACCACCTCCCACATCAGGGCCAGGCCGTTGGCGGCGGTGGCAGTCATCACCCGGCCCCCAGCCGCTGCTGCCCCCACACAGGCGCTCATAGCAGCGTGCTCGGATTCCACAGGGATAAACTCCGTGCCCACCAGGCCATCGGCCACAAATTGCGAGAAGGTCTGCACGATGGCCGTTTGGGGGGTGATCGGGTAGGCAGCTACCACATCTGGGTCTATCTGGCGCATTGCCTCGGCAACTGCCGCTGCTCCATCCAGAGCTTTTACAATCTGCTTCGCCATTTTAAACCTCCTCCACCATCTGGATGACTTTGCCGGGCTTACCGGTGATGGCATGTTTCTCTACCTTGACAGGGCATTCTAGGGCGCATATCCCGCACCCTTTACAATGGTCGTAATCAATGCCTTTGACACGACCATCCTCGACGATGATTGCTGAGTCGGGGCAATAGACCCAGCAAATCATACAATGGGTGCACTTTTCCTCATCCCTTACGGGGCGCATACTGCGCCAAGTGCCAGTGATGTATTCTATGGAACTCCCTGGTTCGAGGACCATCCCACCGATGGGGATTTCCTTCCAGCCTTTGAGCTCTGCCATTTTACCCCTCCTGCACTTTCTCATAAGCCTCTTTCAAGGCTGCTATGTTAGCTTTGACTGCTTCCTCACGGAGTTTAGCACCCAGGCGTTCCTCAGTTAGCCGGATGACGCTTTCCAAGGAAACAAGATTGGTGGCTTTTATCAGAGCTCCCAGCATAGGGGTGTTGGGGATGTTGCGGCCCAGGTGCTTCATTGCGATTTCGGAGGCATCAATGGTGAAGACTTTGACCCCTTTTCCGGCCAGACCCAGCTTTTGACGCATTTCCTGAGGAGACGCTGGAGTGTTGAGGAGGATGACCCCTCCTTCTTTGATGCCTTCGGCGACGTTTACCAATCCTATCAGGGTGGGGTCAACCACGATTACTATGTCGGGGGAGGTTATCTGGGAGTGGATTTCGATAGGGGAGTCGCTGATGCGGGTGTAAGCCCTTATCGGGGCCCCCATCCTCTCAGGGCCGTAGTCGGGGAAGGCCTGGAAGTATTTCCCCTCCTCCATAGCGGCCTCGGCCAGGATTTCCCCTGCGGTAACCACTCCTTGACCTCCACGCCCATGCCAGCGGATTTCTATCAATTCGCCCATAACGCCCTCCTTCAGCCTTAAGGTTGCTCAGAACGTGTCTGAGATTCCTCTTCTTAAAAGAGAAAGGGTAGAATACCCCCCTGGCATCCTACCCTTTCACATCCTATTGAAAAGATGAAAAAATCCGAGACAAGACCTCAACCGTCATTGTCCCCTCTATCAGGTTTAAACTTGTGCATATTGTATCAAATTAAGGGGCAATTGTCAAAATCCCATCTCCCCTTTCACCCTCCGGCGCTTCACAATCCTCTCTAATTCGCTCTGGCATTTGAGGCACAGGGTAGCATCAGGCCTGGCTTCCAAACGGGCCGGGTCAATGGGGGCCCCACACCGCTCGCAGATGCCATAGGTGCCCTTCTCGATAGCCCTTAGAGCTCGCTTTATCGAATCGAGCCGCATCTCCAGGCTTTGGATGAGCGCCATTGTCTTATCACGCTCGTATAAATCCGGGGATATTTCGTCCAGGTCCATTTCCACCTCGCCTCTCAGGACCTCCCGAAGGCGCTCCAATTCTGCGAGGGTATTGTGATATTCCTTCTCCAGCCAGGCTTTTTCCCTCTCGAGGCCCTTTTCTCTTACCACTGGTTTCTTTACCTCCACTGAGAATGCGGGAGATTCACTCTCCCATCGGCTAACCCGGGAGGGCTTTTCGCATAACTGCCCCTCATCTTGATGCTCTCAGGCCATCGGCACGTTGCAGGAAAAGCGCCTCACCTTTACTTCTGTAAAAGCTTTATATATATATCACTTTTTTCCCTAAAGGTCAAACACACAGCATTCCTCAGTCCGCTTCACAGCCAGGCCCATCTCCCTAGCTTCCCTGAGCGCTTCGACGGCAGGGCTTA
This sequence comes from Chloroflexota bacterium, assembly GCA_011041825.1. Lineage (GTDB taxonomy): Bacteria > Chloroflexota > Anaerolineae > SpSt-600 > SpSt-600 > HyVt-206. The sequence continues at coordinate 3,097 of DRAO01000230.1, read as the reverse complement.
CGATGCGGTTTACCCCTGCTCTCACTGCCAGGGGGTCCAGGCGTTTCCGGTAATCCCCGTGGGGGCGCATACACCCCAAAGCTATGGGGGTCTGCGGGAACAGGATTCGGGCTTCGGCCAGGAGCTCGGCTACGGTTTCCACGGGCGGTGGCGGCTTATCCGCATAGGCAGTCCCGGGGGTAGGGGTGAAGACGATGAAGACCAGGCCCCTGACCCCTTCCTCCAGCAAAAGGCGCAGGGCCTTGTGTTCGTGGCCTACTTTCCCCCCACGGAGCCCTATGGTGATATGGGGGATTACTTTGAAATAACGCTTGAGCATCCTGTAGGTATTGAGGTAATCATCAACGGTGCGATTGAAGGCATAGACCTCCCTGATGGTCTCATCGTCTCCCACGAAATCAAAGGAGATGACATCCACATAAGGGGCGATGGCGAGAGCTTCTCTTTCGCTTATAAACCCCACATGCCAGTTGAGACGGCGTCCTGGGGCTATGGATTTTATCTCCTCCAGATGGGCGGTGACAGGAACCCGACCTGAGGGATCACAGCCACCGGAGATTAGCAGGCTAGATGCCGAACTCAGATGAGCTCTTGCCTCCCATATCGGCTTCATAGAACGGAGATAATAACCCCCGCAATGAGCGCACTTCAGGGCGCAATAGCTCCCTGTGACGCTTATGGTCAAGGTATGAAAGGGGTAATCGAAATAAATCTCCAGGGGGAAATGGGCCTTTCGGAGATATGATGCCTTATGGAGAAGCGCTTCTAGCTTTCCCAAACTGTATCCTCCACCGGGATTTCTACCTCTCCCACCTCCTTGCTCTCCAGATGGAGGGCTATCCTGTGAAAGCCGGGGGAGAGCTTCAACCCTTCCAGGGTTACTTTTACTTCCTCGTTGATGTTCAAAAGGAAAGGGGCCTGGGGGGTTACTGAAGCAGCTAGCCGGACGGAGTTTTTCTTAGATAAGAGCACCTTGTCTAAGGGATAGGGAGCCCCATCCACCTCCACCTTCTCAAAGCCTATGATAGTGCTGGGGGCGAGCACATTCTTAAGTTTGAATTCAGAATTCTCGGGAGAGCAGTTAAGGCTACCCTTCACATAAAGCTTGCTCAGAAGCGCAGGAGGAATCAGAAGCACCCCCCCTTTCGTCATTAAGGTTTTGAAAGCACTGCCCATAAAGCGCTTCCCTAATAAAAGTATAGCAAACAAGGGAGAAGTTTGCAAAGGTCGCTGCTGTTTCCTTTGCCAACCGCTAACATTTGTGTTATATATTAATAGAACATCTTCTCCCCAACGAACCCGGAGGTCTGCATTGGCGAAACGAGGCTCCAGCAACGACACCCTTGCTCGGAGCAGACGGAGCCAGTTAAGAGGGGTGGTAATTTTGAGCGTGTACTTTCAGCTTTCCCTGAGCAAATATAAGGCTTTTATCAGGAAGACGGAGTCCTTCCCTCTGTTCAAAAGCCTCCAAGATGATAACTTGCTAGCCCGGTTGCATCTCCCCAAAGCATACGTGGATGGGAGCAAGGAGACAGGGCCCTCTGACCTCATCGCTCAGTTCCGAAAAGAGGGTGAGGGCTTTGCCATCGAGTATACATCAGATGAGTTCAGGCGGTTCTACTCCCTAGCTCCAGAAGTGTGGGAAGCTTTGGCTACGGGTAAAGAAGGCGGCAAGTTAGTGCGGTGCCTTTGGGTTATAAACGCCCGGAACGCCTTCACCCACCTCCTCCTTATGGGGATAATCCATCACCAGGAGGATTTTCTCCTGTCAGGGTCTCCCCTTAAGCTGAAGCCCCTGAGCCAGGTTGCTTTAGCCAGATGGATAAAGGCTCACCTTAAGGGGGATAGCCCTTATCTCCCGCCGGGTTTCTCCCTGAACTATGGGGATAACTCCACCGTCTGCCGTCTGGTCGGAATCTTAAGTGTGCTTACTCCACAAGGGATGCGCTTGCCCTTAAAGACTTTCTTCCCACGTCGCCAGCAGCTTTACAGCCAGCTTATCAAGGCAATCCTCGACGAGGAAGAGGAAGCCTTCCGTGAAGGGAAACTCCGGAAAGCTTATACAGACGAGGAAATCCGACAGCTACTGAAACAACACTATGGGGTAAGCCTCTCCCGCCGTACAGTCAGCCTCTACCGGCAGGCTCTTGGAATACCAGCTTCCCGAGATCGGGGCAACCAGCGCATCTACCCTCCTCCGTCCGTGTACTTCTCCCTCCCTTACCCCTTTGAGCGTGGCTCTATCAACGCCAATGCTCCCGAAAGTCCCGGCGTGTATGAGATAGCCCTGGCTGAGGGGAGGTTCTCCTATCCCCTTTGCTCAAGTGCGGTAATTTACATCGGGAGCACCCATAACCTGAGAAAGCGTCTCAAGGAGCACCTCTTTCCCAACGCCAGGAAAGCAGATTTAGCCAACATCCAGCAGACTCACAAACTGGTCTTCAGATATATGATTCTGCCTCGGGAGAAAATAAGGTCCATAGAGAAACTCCTCTGCAACTCCTTCACTTCCATCTATGGGGCTTTGCCCCGCTGCAACCATTTAAGACCCTAATTAGGAGGGCTACTTATGGAGCGCAGAACTCGTTTCATAACCTTTCCCAGCGAAGACCCCCGGTTCCTTGCCGCCCTCCTGGACAGCATGGTTGATATGGTCATCGTGGCAAATCCCGACGGTACGATAAAGGCTGTGAACCGGGCCGTGTTGGATATACTGGGCTACGAACCTGAGGAGTTGATAGGAGAGAACGTTGGCAAAATCTTTGCAGTAGAAGTAGAAGTAGAAGTAGAAGTAGAAGTATTCAAGGGAACAAGTCTATCACAGCTTGTGAAGGAGGGGGCCCTGCGGGATGTGAGGATGACCCTCCTCAGCAAGGCGGGGGAAAAGGTCCCGGCCCTGGTGAGCGGTTCTGTGGTCAGAGATGAGGAGGGGAAATTGCTGGGGGTGATGGTGATAGCCCATGACCTCAGGAAACTCGAACGGCTTATGGCAGAATTAGAGGCAATCCGGGGCCTGGGCAGGGAGCTTGTGCTCGCTGCCGATAAGGAACGCATCATAAAGATGACCCTCGAAACTGCCACCAAGGTCCTTCACTTC
>DRAO01000452.1 GCA_011041825.1 Chloroflexota bacterium | reverse complement strand
GTGTTTTCTCGTGCGGGGGCTTCGCCCCCGCACGAGAAAACACTTCAAAAAATGCTTTTTAGCCTGCCCTCGCCGGAGGGAACCATTTGAGCAAGAACAGCGTGGCACTTTTTCAACACCCTCCAACACCTTGTATTTGACCAGGATTGACAGGAAATAGGGTGTGTTTTATAATGGGGTCTAGGAATTTGGCTATTGAACATCCTTGTTGATTGAGGAGGCAAAGAGATTGAGTAGTGAGGAGATTCGAGAGATAAAGGAAGAGGAAAGCTTCATTTACCCTGTCCTGCCAATCCGGGATCAGGTAATTTACCCCAATATGATGACACCCGTTTACCTGGGGAGGGACAAGTCCCTCCAGGCCGTCGAAGCCGCCATCTCTGCCGATGTACCTGTTATAGCTGTAGCCCAGAAGGACCCCGATGTAGAAGACCCGGGTCCCGAAGACCTTTACCGGGTAGGTACCGAATCCATCCTGGGCCGTCTGATAAGGCTTCCCGATGGCACAGCCAGCATCCTCTTGCAGGGACAGAGGAGGGCCCGCATCCTGGAGTTCGTTCAAACCAAGCCCTACCTCCAGGCCAAAGCTATCCCCTTCTACGAGGAGAAGCACGTTGAGGATATATCCACCGAGGCCTTGATGCGTGCTGTATTGGCCTTGTTTGAGAAAATCGTCCAGCTCGACGAGAGCATCCCCGAAGATGCCTATGTAGCAGCCATAAACATTGACGAACCCGGGTGGTTTGCCGACCTTATCGCCTCGGCGGTGAGGATTGACACCGCCAAGCGTCAGGAAATCCTCGAAACCCTCGACCCCATCGAGCGCTTGCAAAAGCTCAGCATCATCCTGGCCCGAGAGCTGGACGTGCTGGAACTTGAGAACCGCATCCAGGCCCGGGTTCAGGAGGAAATGGATAAAGCCCAACGGGAGTACTTCCTCCGGGAGCAGATAAGGGTTATCCAGAGCGAGCTTGGGGAACTGGATGCTCAGACCAAAGAAGTCGCTGAACTCAGGGAGAAAATAGAGCAATCGGATATGCCGGATCAGGTGAAGGAGAAGGCTTTCAAGGAATTAGAACGGTTAGGGTCTATGCCGCCTGCCTCCCCCGAAATCGGGATAATCCGCACTTACCTGGACTGGCTGCTGGAGTTGCCTTGGACCAAAGCCACCGAGGACAATATGGACATAGAACGGGCAGCCCGCATCCTGGAAGAACGACATTACGGGCTCAAAAAGGCCAAGGAGCGTATCCTGGAGTACATAGCCGTGAAGAAGCTGGCTCCCGACAAGATGCGCAGCCCCATCCTGTGCTTCGTGGGACCTCCGGGGACAGGCAAAACCTCGATGGGGCGCTCCATCGCCGAAGCCTTGGGGCGCAAATTCGTGCGGATGTCCCTGGGGGGCATCCGGGATGAAGCCGAAATCCGAGGCCATCGCCGAACTTACATCGGGGCTATGCCTGGCCGCATCATCCAGACGATGCGCCAGGCGGGTACCATTAACCCCCTCTTTATGCTCGATGAGATTGATAAAATCGGCATAGACTTCCGGGGGGACCCAGCCGCAGCCCTGCTGGAAGTGCTGGACCCCGAACAGAACCATTCCTTCTACGACCATTACCTGGATGTACCCTATGACCTGTCCAAGGTGCTGTTCATCACCACGGCCAACATCCTGGACCCTATCCCGCCTGCATTGCGTGACCGGATGGAAGTCATCGAATTCCCGGGCTACATAGAAGAGGAAAAGGTCCAGATAGCCAAACGTTTCTTAATCCCACGCCAGCTCGAAGAGCATGGCCTGGGCAACAATAAAGTCAAATTCTCCGAGAGCGCCCTGCGGCACATAATCCGGGAATACACTTATGAGGCGGGGGTGCGGAACCTTGAACGGTGCATTGCCACCATTTGCCGGAAGCTGGCCCGGAAGGTGGCAGAAGGCAGGAACATCCCGCACCGCATCACCGTCCACTCCCTCAGCAGGTACCTGGGGCCACCCCAATTTACCTACGGCGTTGCTGAGGAGAAGGATGAAGTGGGGGTAGCCACAGGCATAGCGTGGACCGAGGCAGGGGGGGACATAATGCCCGTAGAGGTTACCTTGATGGAGGGCAAAGGCAATCTAATCCTAACCGGGCAACTGGGCGAAGTTATGCAAGAATCCGCCCAGGCCGCTCTGTCCTATGCTCGCTCCCACGCCAAGGAGCTGGGCATCTCCCGCTGGGATTTCGATAAGCTCGATATCCACATCCACGTGCCTGAGGGAGCTATACCAAAGGACGGCCCATCGGCGGGCATCACCATTGCTACGGCCCTCATCTCGGCCCTTTCCCACAGGCCAGTTCACCGGGACGTGGCAATGACTGGCGAGATAACACTGAGGGGCCGGATACTCCCTATCGGAGGAGTGAGGGAGAAGATTCTCGCCGCCCACCGGGCAGGGCTCAAAGTCATCGTGCTGCCCAAGAAGAACAGGAAGGACCTGGTGGAGATACCGCCTAAGATTAGGAAACAACTTAAGTTCATATTCGTTGAAAGGATGGAAGAGGTCCTGCCAATTGCCCTTGTCCAAGAACCTTCCAAGCCGGAATCCCTCCCCAAGGGTAAGGGCACGAAAGGGGAAAGCAAGCCCTCCCGCTGAGAGGCCAAAGCAGCGTAGCCACCGGCAGCTTTGCCATTGGATGTGCCGAATAATTAGGAGCGACTTTTCTTTCTCGTCAGAGAGGTTTCCAGTTGTCAGAAGGCAAGGTAGTGGTCTTCAAAAGCGGCTTAATAGAGGCGTTTAAGATAAAAGACTTCAGAGCACTTTGGCTGGGCCAGTTTATCTCCCAAATGGGAGATAACTTCGCCTTGATAGCCGCCCTGGTAGTCATCCAAACGCTCTCCGGTTCCCCCGTGTGGCTGGGAATCGCAGCAATGGCGATGACCCTCCCCCAGCTGGTGTTTGGGCTCATCGGGGGGGTGTTTGTAGACCGCTTCAACCGCAAGCGGGTGATGATTATCTCCGACCTCTTGCGAGGAGCTGCTATCCTGATCCTGGTGACCGTCAGGAGCCCCAGGGAACTCTACCTGTTGCCTCTGGTAGGATGCTTTATGTCCACCATCGGCGTTTTCTTCAACCCCGCCCGAAATGCTGTGCTTCCCAACATCGTCTCAAAAGAGATGCTCCTCACGGCCAACGGCCTCATCCAGGCCAGTCAGATGCTGGCCGTGATCGTGGGCTCCTCATTGGCCAGCATAATCATAGCCGTGGCTGGCCCGGCGGCTGCTTTCGTCTTGGATAGCTTCACTTTTATCGTGTCAGCCATTGCCATCGCTTCTATGAACATCCCCCCGTTGGCCAACTCCGACTCTCCCAAAGGGGTCTTCTGGCCTCACCTCAAGGAGGGGTTCAGCTATATCAAGAAGCATCGCACCATCCAGGTGATACTCCTTACAGCCTCATTGGCTACCCTGGGTATAGGGAGCATCGCCGTACTGGGTGTGGCCTATGTGGAAAAGGAGCTTGGGGTAGAGGCCGAAAGTTTCGGCTTCCTGAATTCCGTCCAGGGAATCGGGATGGTCGTTGGCGGGTTCCTGCTGAGCTTTCTCTCCAAAATTGTGGAACCCGGTCATCTGACCGGGGTGGCAATGGGAATCCTGGGAATAGCCATCTTGATATTTGCCTTCTCGCCTCGCTTTGAACTCGCCCTGGCAGCGGCGGCCATAATAGGATTGGGCGTGGTCACAGCCAGGGCCACCCTTGCCGCCTTGCTCCAGGCCCTCGTCCCCGATGAGAAGAGGGGAAGGCTGGAGAGCACCGTGAACACCTGCGTGAGCTTCTCCACCACCACAGCTATGGGCTTCTCGGGCTTGCTGGGCGCAGCCATCGGGGTGAAGACCGTCTTCGTGCTGGCAGCGTTGACCACGATGGCCGGAGGAGCTTTGGCAACGCTCTTCCTGAAGCAGCCTCCTAAGGGGAAAGTTCGGGAGCAGTTAGAAGGCGATTGAAGGCTTCCCACAACTCCCGAGCAGTTTTGAGCCACGAGAATGCCTTGACCCTCCTTATCCCTCTCTCCCTTAATTCTGCGGCTAAATCCCGGTTCAGGATTACCATCTCCATCTTATCGGCCCAGGCTTCGGGCTGATGAGGGTCTATGAGCAGGGCCCCATCCCCGATTACCTCCGGCAACGAGGATGCCTCCGAGGCCAGCACCGGGCAGCCACAGGCCATCGCTTCCAGAGGCGGCAGGCCAAAGCCTTCGTAGAGGGAAGGATACAGGAAAGCCAAAGCCAGGCTGTACAAGGCAGGCTTGTCCTCCTCGGCAACCCAGCCGGTAAAGTGCACCCGGTCCCCGAGGTCGCATTCCTCCACCAAACGGCGGGGATTGAGGAGGGCTGGGGTTTCCCGGGCAGGCAATTTCCCCGCCAGCACCAGTTTTGGCACCCGCCCTCCAAGGCGCTTCCATAGGATGGCATAAGCCTCCAGCAAGACTCCGATGTTCTTGCGGTGGTCAAACCCTCCCAGGTAAAGGAGGAATTCCTCCGGCAGGTTGTAACGCTTGCGGGTGGCCTGCAATGTCCCCTCGTCTTCCACCGGCCCAAGGCTTTCATCCACGCCGGGATATATCACCTGTATCCGGGAAGGCGGTACGTTCAGGATGCGGATTACGTCGTTCCGGGTGGAATGTGAATCGGCCACGATGAGGGCGGCTTTGCGGGCTGCTGCACTCACCAGACGGTTGTAGAGCTTGACCAGCGGCGAGTAGGCGTATTCGGGGAAGATAAGGGGGATGAGGTCATGGATGGTGACCACCACCGGTGCGGGGGAAAACAAGGGAGGGGCAAAGTAAGGGACGAAGGCGATGTCCGCCCCCGCTTTCCGACATTCAAGGGGGAAGAGCGCCTGCTCGAACCAGACCTTGCTCAGGTTACGGCCAAGCCGCCCGATGGGTGACGGTTTATGCGAAGGGGATATGACGTGAAGTAGGGACGCAAGGCTTTGCGCCCCTGCCTCCAGGCGTCTAAAGGCATCCAGAACACGGGTGGAATACTGGCCGGTGCCCGTCTCCTCCTTGTTCAGAAACCAGGCGTTAAAGGCAATGCGCAGCACTTTAATGCGTCCTATGTTGAAGAATTGATTCTCCCTTTGGGAGATGCCTTCGGATAAGCCCCTTCATAAATTATGCCGGAAGTACTCCACGGTAGCTTTAAGCCCCTCCTCAAGGCTTACTCTGGGCTCCCATCCCAGCTCTTCCCTGGCCTTCTCAGCCTTGAGGTAAATCTTGAAGACCTCACCTTTCTTGGGGGGGCCGTGGACAGCTTTCCGCCTATATCCGGTCAGCTCTTTCAAACGGTCGAAGATTTCATTAACGGAGGTGCCTTTCCCCCAACCCAGGTTATAGGTGCCTCCATTGCCCCTCTCCAGGGCCAGCACATTGGCCCAAGCTATGTCCTCCACGTAGACGAAATCCCTCTCCTGTTCCCCGGAGCCATTTATGATGGCCTGTTCGTCCCGTAACATCTGGCCGGTGAAGATGGCGATGACCCCTGCTTCCCCGAAGGGGTCCTGGCGGGGGCCGTAGACATTGGGGTAACGCAGGGAGGTATATTCAATCCCGTAGTTCAGGTAATACAGGTGCAAGTAATGTTCCACAGCGTGCTTGCTGGCTCCGTAAGGGTCGAGGGGGTGGATGGGATGGCTCTCGTCCACCGGTAAATATTCGGGTTCGCCGTAGACAGCACCACCCGTGGAGGCGTAGATTATCTTGTGCACTCCGTATTTGCGGGCAAGCTCCAGCAGGTTGAGGGAACCCAATATGTTTACCTCGGCATAGAGCTGAGGCTTGACCATTGATTCTCGCACGTTAGCCAAGGCGGCCTGGTGCGAGATAACCTCCGGGCGTTCTTCCTCAAAGACCTCCTCCAGCTGAGGGGAACGGATGTCTATGTGATAGAACCTGGCTTTAGGGTTGATGTTCTCTAGCTTGCCGGTGTGGAGGTTGTCCACCACGGCAACCTGGTGCCCCTCACGGATGTAAAGATCCACCACGTGGGAGCCGATAAAACCTGCGCCTCCGGTGACTAGAATCTTCATAGTGACCTCCTTAGCTGAAGCGCTACAAAATAGTGTAGAGTTCTCGCAAGATTAGCCCTTTACCCGATTGCACAGAGTGAGGCTAACACTTAATTATACGCCATATCCGCCATATGAACAAATCCCAGGCAAACGAGGGTATTGAAAAACTCCGGGGTTAAACTCACCCCCGGGAGCTAGGAGAAAAAAGGAGTGGTATTTTCTTGCACGGCGGCGAAGCCGCCGTGCAAGAAAATACTTTCAAAAAGCCTTCTCAACCTGCCTTGAGCGAAGGACGCTCATCAAACAAAATGAGAATGGCATTTTTTCAACACCCGAGGGTGTTGAAAAACTCCGGGGTTGGAAACTACTCCGCAGGCTAGGGATAGAAAAAAAGTGGGTGTTTTCTCGTGCGGGGGCTTCGCCCCCGCACGAGAAAACACTTCAAAAAATGCTT
>DRAO01000172.1 GCA_011041825.1 Chloroflexota bacterium | reverse complement strand
GGATAAGCTTTGGAATTCAAACCTTCGACAACAAAAAGAGAAAGTTTCTTGGGAGAAGATCCCCTGGGAACGAAATTGTCGAAAAGCTCAAACTTGCGAGAAAATACTTTAAGGTAATCTCCATTGACCTTCTCTACGACCTTCCTTATGGCAACACTCTGCTGGAGGACGTGAAGAAAGCTGTAAGCCTTAACGTTGATGGAATCTCAATCTATCCTTTAGTGTATAACAAGATGATGAGTGTGTATCCCCATCCAAGTGTGGAGGAGAACGAGAGGAACTTCTTAGAGGCCTACGACTATCTATCGGAGCATGGCTATAAACATCTCTCCATAAATCACTCTTCAAATGGAAATGACAAATTCCTGTATTCAGAGTATTTCACGCACCCAGAAAAGCCCCTCATTGGAATGGGTCCTGGGGCTGAAGGGCATGCCATGAATTATGAGACATTCCACCCGCCGAGGGTGAGGAGATACATGATGGAACCGTACAAGGTTGATGTCTTTTCAATGCCCGAAGATGTGTTCTATGGAGTTAGAACTATTGCAGGGGTTCTAAAGGGAAGTACAAAAATTTCCACAGAAGATTTCGTGACGTCCCTTCAAATCGCACTTGATAAGGGATGGATCGAGCTTAAAGGCAAAGACATAACGCTACTTCCCAGGGGGTTGTTTTGGGTAAATACACTCGTTTACTTAATGAGTTTTGTTTTCTCCACTCTTACCTTTTATTGGTTGATAAAACAAGAGTTGATGAGAAAAGGAGGTTGTGGATATTAGAAGGTCAGGGCTAAAAGAAAGGCAAGGAAAAGTAAAGAATGCAAGTATGAAGCTAAAAAACAGCGAAGTGATGAAAATGGTATCGGATGATTCCAATATATTCCAGCATGTCCCCATATCGTGCATAGAAAGCAGGTTAACCATTCTGAAAGGAAAAGGTTTTTATCAGAACAAAGCCAATGTGCAAACATTTTTGGTGGGAAACACCCAATATACGCGGAAGAGGGTCGTACGCTTTTTGCAAGGACCTAAATTGAACAATTAGGAAGGAGGGATACAGATGTTGAAGTCAAAGAAGATGCTTCTAACTACATTGTTGGGCTTGTTGGTCCTCATTTGGGGGATTCAGGGCATGGCCAATAGCCCCGCGAAGATCACGGTGTACATGGGACCTATTCCCTTGGCACAGAAGCTGGAGGCGGCTTTTGAGGCGGAGCACGGTGATGTGCTCACCGTGGTTTCTGGACCGTGGTGCCGCAGGGTCCGCGCCGAGATGGAAGCCGGGGATATCAAGGCCGATGTGCTCTACGGCGCCGATCTCTCGATATACCTCCTGCTCTGGGGTGTCGGCCAGCTCCTGCCCTACAGCTCCCCTGAGGCTACGGCGATAAAGCCCGAGTTCAGAGCAGAGGGGCCTTTCACCCTGGCCAATGGTCGCTATGCCGCGATTGTCTACAATAAACGCTTCGTTTCGCCCGAGGAGGCACCCAAGGGTTGGAACGATCTCCTCGATTCCAAGTGGAAAGGGAAAGTGGTGATGGGGGATCCCCTGCTCTGCTCGGCCGCCTTTGCCATCGTCTGCGGGCTCGTCCAATCCCACGGCTTCGATTGGGACTACATCAGGGCCTTGCGGAAGAACGAGGTGATGCTTGCCAATAACGCAGGGAAGGTAGCCGAAGTGGTCGCCTCTGGAGAGGCCTGGGTCGGGATCTGCGTCCACGATGCCGCCCTCCGCATGATCAAAAAGGCCGAAAAACAAGGGCTCGAGCCCGTCCTGGGGATCGTCTGGCCGAAAGAGGGCGCCATCCCCATCCCCAGGCCGGCGGCCATCGTCTGGGACGAAGAGCGCTCCGAGGAAGACACCACCCTGGCCAAGGCGTTCCTGGACTTTGTCCTCTCTCCCGAGGGACAACGGATCGCCGCCAAGTACGGTTTCATCCCGGTCAGGGCTGATGTCCCGACGCCCGCAGGGATCCCGAAGAGGATCCGGGCTATCCCGATCGATTGGGATTGGATCAGCAAGCACGACCGTATCCTGCGGGACAAGTGGCAGGCTGTGATGGCCGGCAACTGAAGCAGATGGTCAAGTTTGCCAAAAAGCCTGGATTCATCGTAGCAGGGCTCATTTGGGCCCTGCTGTTCTTCTTCGCTTATCCCCTCGTCCTGCTCCTTCTCAAAGGCTTCGGCCTTCCCGGCCATCTCACCCTTGAGCCCTACCGAGACCTCCTATGGAATCCGTTGGGATGGGAGGCTCTGCGGAATAGCCTGGTTGTGGGAGCCACAACTATGCTCCTCTCCCTGGTTTTGGGGGCAACCCTTGCTTGGCTCGCCACCCGCTCCGATATTCCAGGCAGGCGGTTCCTCAGGATCATGGTCTTCCTTACTTTCGCCACCCCTCCTTACATCGGCACGCTGGGCTGGATCCAAGCTCTCGGCCATTCCGGCTGGCTGAACCTTTTGCTCATGAGGGCGTTCGGGCTCGCGCGCCCTCCGATCGAGATCTACTCCTTGCCTGGGATTGCGGTGGTGATGAGCCTTCATCTCTATCCGCTCGTCTTCTGGGCCACAGAGGGGATGCTTCTGCGGCTTGATCCTGTGTACGAAGAGGAGGCAGCCCTTTTGGGCGCGGGGAGGGGTAAGATCTTTTTTAAGGTCGTCCTGCCCATGATCCTCCCGGCTCTGCTTTCCAGCGGGCTTTTGGTTTTTATGCACTCCCTGAGCTGTTTTGCCGTGGCGGCGGAGCTCGGGCTCCCCCGGCGCCGCTATCTTTTAGTGACTTTGGTTTACTCCACCCTTTCACACTACGATGTGAAAGGAGCCTGCGCCCTTTCCGCAGTGCTTGTAGCCCTCTCAGGTGGCGCTTCCCTCCTGCGGCGATCCCTTTTGGGGAACGCGGATGCCAGTGTCAGGGCCGAGACCGGGCGGGCCCGGGTCATGGAGCTTGGGGCCCTGAGGATGCCGGTGGGGATCTTAGCTCTGACGTTCACGGCTGTGGTCGCGCTGCTTCCGCTCCTTTCCTTGGTGGGGACCTCGCTCACGCGGGCCTGGGGTCTACCTTTAGGACCGAGGAACCTCACTTTGGCGAACTACCTGGAGCTTCTCCGAAATCTGTTGGTAGCACGGGCGATTCGTAATAGCCTTGCCTTTGCCTGCCTCGCCGCTTGTATCGGTACCCTGCTTTCGCTGGGGATCGGGTACCTCGCGGAGCGCACGCGGCTCCGCGGTCGCAAAACCTTGGAGCTGGTGACAACCCTGCCCCTCGCCATCCCTGGCCCGGTCCTGGCCCTGGCCATCATCCTTGCCTTTATCCATTCGCCACTTCCCCTCTACAACACCCCCTGGATCATCGTCCTGGGCTACACCGTGGCCTTCACCCCCATCGCCTTGCTGACCGTAAGCGGAGGGCTGCGGGCTGTGGATGGGGAGCTTGAGGAGGCGGCCTGGACGATGGGCGCCTCGCGGCTTCAGGGGTTGCAAAAGGTCCTCTTTCCACTCCTTAGGAAGGAGATCCTGGCGGGGTGGATCTTGATCTTTCTCATGACCCTGCGGGAGATTCCCCTTTCCCTCATGCTCCACACGCGCGGGACGGAGACAGTGGGGGTGATCCTCTTTTCTTTTCGCGATACCCTGGGGGTGGAAGTGACAGCCGCCCTGGCGGTGGTCGTAATGGTCATTACTTTAGTGGGCCGCCTTTGGGTGACCGGGATCGAGCGACAGCTTTGGGAAAAGAGGGGAGTTTGAAAAGTCTTCGCTCATCACCCACGAGGATGTCCAAGTGGAACTCTCCCGGGCGGATTGGGTTTCCCTGTGTTTGACAATAGTGATAAGGCATGATTTATTGAGATACCATGGATACTTCAAAAGAATTACAAGAATAAGGTGAGAGAATGGGATTTGAGTGGATAAAGACACACCGCCAAGAATTGGCACCGTCGGAAATTGTGTTCCTCAGGCAAGATTCAAGGGAGGATGAATAGTGATGAATTTGAGTCTGAATCCGGAACTATCACAACAGTATAGAAGTTAGCCTATCCAATCATCATGGGTAACCTCTCCCAGATTCTACTCGGGGTGGTCGATACTGCCATGCTGGGGAGGTTCTCGCCCACCGCCTTGGCCGCCGCGGGGATCGGAACCATAGTCTACTTTTTGGTTATCTCCACACTCGGCGCCTTGAGCATGGGGACACAAGTCCTGACCGCACGTCGCCACGGGGAAAAGAACTTCGTGCAATGCGGCCAAGCGCTGGATAATTCGCTTTTCCTCGCTTTCATTCTGGGAGGGATATTCACTTTCTCCTCACCTTGGCTTGCCCAATCCCTCTCCCCGGTCTTGGAGAGCGAGCCAGAGATGGGAAAGCTCCTCAGGGTATACATGCAATACCGCTTCTACGGCGCGGTCTTCGCTCTTTGCAATCTGGCTTTCGCCGGGTTCTTTAACGGGATCGGCCGGACTAAGGTTCGGATGACCACGGCGATTATACTCACCGTTGCTAATATCTTGCTGGATTATCTATTGATCTTCGGTAATTTCGGCTTTCCAAAGCTCGGCGTGAAAGGGGCTGCGATCGCCACCACCCTGGCGACCATCTTGGCTTTCCTCTATTACATCGGGAGCAGCCTGGGGAGGGGGTATCGACCGACATATAGATATTTCCATCTGGCGAATATTGATTTCACTTGGGTAGGAAGGATCGCGAGGCTTTCCCTGCCTTTGATGCTTCGCTCATTGGTGGGAATGGGAGGGTATCTTGCCTTCTTCTGGATCGTGGGGAGGATCGGGACCGTGGAAGTCGCGGCCAGCAATGTCATCCGATCCCTCCTCTCCGTCTCATGGATGTTTGGCTCTTCTATGGGGGTTGCGGCGACCACCCTGGTAGGACAGAACATGGGGGCAGAGGAATATGAAAAGGCGGAGGCATCCGGTTGGGAGGCGGTCAAGCTATCCATTATTTTCATGGGAATCATAGGTGCCCTGTTTCTCTTCTTCCCTTCACAGTTGATGTGCATCTATACCAACGATCTTGCGGTTATATCGGCGGGGATTCCTATCCTAAAGTTATTAAGCATTGTCCAGATATTCGCCGCGATCGGATTGGTCATGAACTCTGCTCTCATCGGGGCTGGGGATATGCGATTCGTCCTCGGAGTGGAGGTCGTAAACACCTGCCTTGCTTATTTGCCATTGGCATGGCTTTTGGGAGTTTACCTGGGATTTGGCCTGCTTGGTGCCTGGTCAGCAGAGGCAATTTACAACTTAATCCCTGCCCTGCTGATGACCCTCAGGTTCAGGGGCGGGAGCTGGAAGAAAATCAAGATCTAAAAAGCAATGGAGAAATATTCACACTTTAAAGGTTATGTTAAAATTTCAAACACTATGGAGGTATACTATGGAGAGAAGGGTTGGTGAGGGTTGAGTAAGGTGAATAGAAATAACGCTTCTCATTGTCCAATTATTGGGGGACACCTTAAAAAGGGGAATCAGAGATTTTCCCAATTGTCTATGTAGGGAAGGACGAGAATAGAAAAAGCCATGTAAAATGATCATCTAAAAGATTAAAAGGAGGATAAAATTATGCCTGAGGAGCGTGTCCCTGCTGATTACACTGAGATGGACCTTTTAGAAGCGAAGCGTTTTGATAAAAAGGTTAAAGAGAACTTTATGCCAGCAATTGTCTCTACTGTTAAACAAATCATTGAAGATTATGGTGTTTTGGAAGGTGTATGTGTGGATGTAGGTTGTGGTACGGCTGTTTTTGCAATTGAGTTATGCAAACATTCCAAATTAAAGATATTCGCACTGGAGAAGGAAAAGGCAATATACGAAGTCGCACGTATGAACATTGAAGAGGAAGGACTGGCAGATAGGATAATCCCCATTCTGGGCGATGCACACAAGATGCCTTTTGAGAATGAATTTGCCGATTTCATAATCAGCAGAGGTTCATATCATTGCTGGAAAGATAAGGTGCAGGTGTTTAAAGAAATTTATAGAGTATTGAAGAGGGGTGGTACTGCCCTCGTCGGTGGTGGCTTTGGGCGATATGTTACCGATGAAGAATATAAGCGTATGAAATCTCTAAGAGCACGCTCTCTGGGTGATGCTGCCAAAGCTTACAGTTCGCCTGATAAATTACGAGAGGTGATAAATAAAGCAGGTATATCAAATTTCCGTATAAGTTATGATCGCGCAGGTCTCTGGGCTGAAATAAAAAAATAACTATTGAAATGATTTAGGCACTTCCGATAACACAGCATATACGGTTCATTTCGTTTACCCAAAATTCGATTTTGCCGAAACTTCCTATATGCCGAGACGTTGGGTAAGAATTTGAGTATAAAAGGAAAAGATGAAAAGCAGGATGGACCAGGAAACTCTGGTGTTTGAACCACTTGGTATTTTATCTTCAGGCGGTGAATATTTACATGTCAGATGCCCATCGAATTTGACCTGTTAAGATATCCGTGTTTCAATTAAACTTACCATGAGTGATGAGATATGCATCCTCGTG
>DRAO01000375.1 GCA_011041825.1 Chloroflexota bacterium | reverse complement strand
TAGTTGCACGAGAAGGGAATGGCCTCTCGGCGTCGGAGAGATGCCTCCAAAACAGGGATTTTAAGGAAGGTTATTTCTTTGACGGCGGCTTCGCCGCCGTCAAAGAAATAACCCCTCCTTATCGTGCAATTTTGTAAACAAGAACGGAAACCTTTAACCTGGAGCTACAAGCTCTGAGCCAAGCGCTGGAAGGGTAAGAGGGAAGAGGTTACCAGGTTAGCGGATTTGTTCGATGGCTCCTGAGATCTCGGGAGGGGTTATGACCTCGCCGTTGGTTTTGTTATAACCCACAGCTTGGGGGAAAATCCGCTGCACCTCTCGGAGCATTTGGCCCTGGTTCATCTCAGGTACCAAGACAGCACGGGCGTATTTTACGGCCTCGGCGAGCTCCCTTTCGGGGAAGGGCCAGAGGGTTTGGAGGCGTAAGAGCCCGGCTTTGATCCCTCTGTTACGGGCTTCCCTTACAGCCGCCAATGCGCTTCGGGCGGTGAAACCATAAGCAACCACGAGGACATCCAGTTCCCCTTCGCAGAAGCGCTTTTCCACCCTGACGATTTCATCCAGGTGGTTGAAAATCTTGGCTTTGAACCGGCTTACCAGGCTGGCTTGGGCTTCTGAGCTTATTGTGCGCCGGTATCCCCATTCATCGTGGGTGGAACCGGTTACCAGCAGCCTGTGTCCTTCTCCGAAAGCAGGCATAGGCGGGACCTCGGCGCCGCCAAAAGGCGGGAGGCGTTCCCCAGGAAGGGGCTTTACCCTCTCGTAGGTTCGCACCTCAGCGGGGATTTCGAGGCTCTCTCGCATATGGCCCACAGCTTCATCGGCAGCGAGGAAAACGGGAACCCGGAACATCTCGGCCAGGTTGAAAGCCCTGATGGTGAGGTCAAACATCTCCTGTACGGACCAGGGTGCCAGCACAATGACCTCGCCATCTCCGTGGGTTCCCCAGTGCAATTGCATTACATCACCTTGGGCAGGTCGGGTGGCCTGGCCGGTGGAAGGCCCAGCCCGCTGCACATCCACCACCACTACGGGCACTTCGGTCATAATGGCGTAGCCGATGTTCTCTAACATCAGGGAAATGCCGGGGCCGCTGGTGGCCGTCATCGCTTTAGCCCCAGCCCAGGAAGCACCGATGCAGGAGGCTATGGAGCCTATCTCGTCTTCCATCTGAATGAATACTCTCCCCTCGGCCAGCTCCAGGAAGCGTTTGCAGATGTGGTGCATTATTTCACTGGCGGGGGTGATAGGATAGCCAGCATAATAGTTACATCCGGCAGCAATGGCACCTTCGGCACAGGCTTCATCCCCTTGCATAAAATAGCGCCCAGGCGCTAGCGGGCTTTTACGGGTAATCCATCCTCCCTGCGGCATTAGACGGCCTCCTCCTCGGCTTCTTCGCAGACGGCTATGGCCAGGTCAGGGCACCACAGCTCGCACAATCGGCAAGCTATGCAGTCCTCCGGTCGGGCTACTTTCACGGGGTGGAACCCCCTGATGAAAATGCTCTTATCCACCTCAAGCACTCCCTTGGGACACATATCCACACAGATGTAGCAACCCTTGCACCACTCATTTTTGATTTCGATGCGGACGTGATGCCGGGGCATTTCTATCCCTCCCGTGACGCTACACATAGGGCAGCTTGCTGACCTTAAGCCACTCGTAGCCAGCTTCCAGCTCCCGGTTGGCGTCCCGAAGGAGTTGCACGGCTCTGGTCAGCCTGGCAGCCACCTCTTCCAACCCTATCTCCCTGGCCCTCCTAGCCCAGTCCTCAAATTTCTGGGCGTGTTCTTCGTTGTGCTCAATCCAATAGGGGAACAGCCTGTGCAATTTTTCCAGGTCACTCTGCATAGGGATTCACCTCTTGAGGGGCATCCTGCCCCCTCTGCTAAATCTTTCAGCCGCTGCCCGTGTAGCTTGGGCAGGAAGAGCTTACAGAACTGGAGCTCCCTCCTGAATTTACCCGTCCAAAGAGGGAAATCATCCTGCGCACGTTACGGCTGTGACACCTCGGGCACTCCACGTCATCGGCTTTTGAACTGGAGAGCACCAGTAGCTCGAATTTCTCCTGGCAATCCTGGCATTGATATTCATAGATGGGCATCCTATCACCCCCTCCCCTGATAGTTATATACCCACCAGGGGTATAGATTACCACAAAGGTAAAATCTTGTCAACTACTTTTTCCTCTTCCGCTGCCATATCCTGGCCCCAGGAGGAGGTGGAGCTGCTTCCATAATCCTCACCGGGTAGAAGCCTGGCCTCGGGGATTTGAGATATTCTTCGGTAATCCGCTTGCCCTCGGCTATCATCTCCGCACTCTTGGAGAAGTCATAGGGGTCAATCTCAGCATAAGCGGTTATGCGGATGTGATGGAGCGTAACGTCTGGATTCTCCGCTGCCTCTTCCAGGTCTTCCAGGAGGTGCTGGTAGAGCATCACGGTGATGCACCGACGGCCTATGTTGATAATACCGTGGATGTTAAGGCGAATCTGCCCGGCATAGCTTACATCAATGGCATATATTTCCTTGGCCCCTTTCTCAATGGCGATTTCTATGGGTACATTGGCTACCACTCCCCCATCCACGTATTGCCAGCCGTTGTATTCCACCGGGGGGAACACCAGAGGCAAAGCAGTGCTTGACATCACCGCATCCACAATCGAACCCTCGGGGTCCTCGCCGAAGAGGTAGAGGGTAGAGGTGTTGATGTTGGCAGAAGTTATGTACAATTGCACATCGAGGTCGCCGAACTTCCTTTTATCAGGAGGGATGTATTTCTCCACCAAACGGCGGACATTTTCGCTGGAGAAGAGGCTATCCTTACCGGTCAGGAAGCGCCAGGCCATAGTGAACCAGTTGCCGGAATAGACATCTTCCTTGCGGATGCCCTTCCACAGTGACCCTAATTCGTAAGCACCTTCCAGGGTTGGGTTGATGGCGATAAAAGCGGCGTTCATCGCCCCTGCCGAGGTCCCCACCAGGATATCAGGGGTAATGCCGTGTTCAAAGAGGGCTTGGAGTGCTCCTACTTCCAGGGCTCCTCGGTTGCCGCCTCCACTGAGGACGAAAGCGACAGGCTTCTTCTCAGCCACCTCTTACCTCCTTTCTTTCGTGCGGGTGTTCAGCTATGAGGATATACCAAAGAGGATGGTTTGTCAAGGAAATGCAACTTGCTAAGGGTTGCACCTGCATTAGAATTAATGTATAATTCTTGTGGAAGATTTTCGATAAACCGCTGTCTTCTCCAGCCTCACGAAAACCTGCTATTGAAGGGAGGAGCTATGGGTCAGGGTAAATTCCTGAGCCGTCTGGCCCGCACTCCCGACCTCGTTACCGACCTGCTGGACGGCCTCGCCACAGGGGTTATCATCATTTCCTTAGAGGGGGAGATTGTAGGGGCTAACTACAAAGCCCTGGAAATCCTCGGCATCTCGGGTGGAGAAGCTATTGGCAAACCCGTCTGGAAATTCATCCCCAGCCTCGATGACCAGGCTATAAAGGCTATCCTCTCAGCCCCGGCCCTGGAAACCATCTCCACCAAGGTATACCCTCCTGAAGGCCGGCCAATCTCCGTGTTCCTCAAGTTTTCCGTGTTGCGGGGAGAAGACCACCCCTTAGCCATAGTCGCAAACGTGATGGAAAAAAAGGAGGAGCTGAAAGAGGCCGTTTCGGATGAGGCACGACGGCTCCTCCTCCTCAACAGGATAGCTAAAGCCGCTGCTTACTCCCTGGACCCCGAAAAGCTGGCCGAGGCCATCTACCAGGAGATAATTACCATCCTGGAGGCCGATGTTTTTTACCTCGCCATCTATTACCCTCAAACCAGGGAGTTGGACTCCCTGCTGATGGTGGATGCGGGGGTAAGGGAGCCTCGAATCCGGACAAAGCTGGCTTCTTCCATTTCGGAATGGGTGATAACCAACAAGAAGCCCTTACTCATAACCAATATGGAGAAAGAGAAGGGCCGTTATAGCTTTCGAGTCTGGGGAACCGGCAAAATCCCTTTGTCCTATCTGGCTGTGCCAGTGATGACGGAAGATGAGGTGGTGGGGATAATCTCGGTTCAATCATACCGCCCCAATGCTTATGATGAGAAGGATGTGGAACTCCTCTCCACTGTTGCCTCACAGGCGGCCCTCTCCATCCGCAACGCCCTTCTCCATCAACAGGAGAAGAAAAGGGCCACTCAACTGGCCCTGATAAACGAAGTTACCCGATGCATAGCCACCACCCTGGAGCCTGAGCAGCTCCTGGCCGAAGTGGTCAAGGCCATCCAGGAGAAATTTGGCTATTACGGCGTGGCCATCCTCCTTGTAGAAGGCCAATATGCCGTGCTCAAAGCCGTCTCCGGCGGGCTCGCCTCCTTGATAAAGGGCGAATACCGCCAGCCGTTAAGCGAGGGCATAATAGGCTGGGCCATCACCCACGGTGAGACTGTGCTCTCGAACAATGTGGAGGAAGACCCCCGTTATATCCCTGGCCCCGTTCCCAAAGGCGTCACCCGCTCAGAGTTGTGCGTTCCCCTGAAATTCAGGAAACGGGTTATCGGGGCCCTGGATATTCAGAGCAAGGAGGCAGGCGCTTTCAATCATCTGGACACCCTGGCAATGGAAGCGCTGGCTTCCCAGATAGCCATAGCCCTGCACAACGCCAGGCTGTACGAGAGGGTCAAGCAAACCCTGGGCCTCCTCTTCACCGCCGCCAACAACATCCAGGATGAAGCCCTCCTGGTGGCATCGGATTACACCATCATAGATGCGAATGCCAAAGTCCTGGAACATCTGGGCCTCTCCCGGGAGCAGATTCGGGGCCGCCGTTGTTACGAGGTGTTTTATGGCCAGGATAGCCCCTGTCCAGAGGAGGAACAACGGCCTTGTTACATCCGGCGGGTTCTGGCGGAGAAGAAGCCCATCTACCTCACCTACGAGGAAAAGCCCGGCCCCCGGGGTGAGAAGCGCTATCTGGAGATAATGGCTTCCCCCATCTTCAGCGAGAAAGGGGAGGTCTCTTCCATCGTCGTCATCCGCCACGACATCACCGATAAGGTCAGGCTTCAGGAGAGGCTTGATGCCATCCGCAAGCTGGGCCGAGAGCTGGTTATGGCCGCCAGCGAAGACGAAATCATCGAAGCCATCCTCGATGCCGCTGAGAAGATGTTGAAATACAATGCCGTTGCCTTCCTGGCAGTGGATGAAGAGAAGAACGAACTTTACCTCAAGGCCATCCGGGGCTATCCGATGCCTGAAAATCCCCTGCGCCTTCCCTTAGATGGGGAAAAGGGGATCACTGTGGCTGTCGCCCGTAGCGGTGAACCCATCTATGTTCCCGATGTCACTAAGGACCCCCGCTTTGTGAAGGGCTATCCGGGCCTGGTCACCCGCTCTGAGATGGATGTGCCCGTAAAAGTCAGAGGCAAAGTCGTCGGGGTGATAAACGTGGAGGATGAGGAAGTGGGTTCCGTCACCAGGGAAGACATCCTCCTCCTCTCAGCCCTGGCTGAACAGGCTGGCATCGCCCTTGAGAACGTGCAGCTTCGCAAGGACCTCGAGAGGAAGCTTGCCGAATTGGAATCCCTCTTCCAGGCCAGCGCTGCCCTGACCAGCACCCTGGAGCCGGAAAAGCTCCTGGAGGAAATCCTCTCCACCGCCATCGAGATAATCCCTGGAGCCGAGAAAGGCTCCATCCTCCTGGTGGATGAACAGACCGGCGAACTGACCATCCAGGCCCTGGTCGGTTACAGCGACCCAAGGATAAAGGAGGTGCGTTTCCCCAGGACGGAAGGCTACTCGGCGAAAGCGATGCGGGAGGGGAAGCCTCTCCTCATTCCCGATGCCCGGGCTGACCCCGAAATCCGTTACAACGGGGATATAGAGGAGATACGGGCCATCAAATCGGCCATCGTTGCCCCCCTTCAGGTGAAGGGCCACACCATTGGGATTATCTCCCTGGATAACACCACCCGCACCGGCGCCTTTACCGAGGATGACCTGCACCTGTTGAGCATCTTCGCCAGCCACGCCGCCGCAGCCATTGAGAACGCCCACCTCTTCCGGGCTGAGCAGGAGCAGCGGGAATTGGCCCAGGCCCTGGCCGAGGCTGCCATTGCCGTAAGCAGCACCCTTGATATCAATGAGGTTCTGGACCGCATATTGGACCAGGTACAGCAGGTGGTGGCGGGGGACGCCTTCAACGTTATGCTCCTGGTCCCTGGCGAAGATAAAGCTCGGGTGGTGCGATGGCGGGGGTACGAACGCTTTGGTGTGGAGGACCAGATAGCCGGCCTCCTCTTCCAAATCAGCGAGTACCCCAACCTGATGAAGATGGTGGAGACGGGGGACGCCGTGCTCATCCCTGATACGGCTGCCGACCCCGAATGGGTTAAGCTAAAAGGGTGGGAGTGGCTGCGTTCCTATGTGGCGGCACCCCTGCGGGTTAAGGGCACCACGCTGGGCTTCCTGTGTGTGGACGGCACAAAGCCAGGCCAGTTCACCCCCGCCGATGCCTGGCGGCTCAAAGCCTTTGCCGCCAATGCCGCTACCGC
>DRAO01000314.1 GCA_011041825.1 Chloroflexota bacterium | reverse complement strand
TTTAACCTGCCTCGAACGGAGAACGCTCATCAAACAAAATGAGAATGGCACTTTTTCAACACCCCCACTACTTTTGCAGCTCTTCCTCTATTATTTTCTTAAAGATTTCGTAAGGGTAAGCGCCTTCCACCTTACGGCCATTGATGAAGAAAGTAGGGGTTGCCCGCACCCCCCTCTGAATGGCCTCGGCGATGTCATCATCAATCTGGAGGGCCATATCGCCATCCCGCAGGCAGGCATTAAAAGCATCCGCCTCCAATCCTAGCTCAGAGGCATATCCCTCAAACATCTGGATTGGGTTTCCGGCTCTAACCCATTGAGGTTGGTTATTGAACAGGGCTTCGTGCATCTCCCAGAACTTGCCTTGCTTCCCTGCGCACATTGCCGCTTCGGCTGCCTTCTGAGCAGCCGGGTGGATGCTTCTCAGGGGCACGTTTATGAATTGATAGCGCACCAGGCCCTTGTCAATGTATTCTCTCTTTATCTTGGGGAAGGTCTCACGGGCGTGGAGGCCGCAATAAGGGCATTGGAAATCTGAGAATTCCTCTATCAGGACTTTGGCATCCTTCGGCCCCAGGTAATAATGTCCCTCAGGGCTTATTCCTCCTTCCGAGGTTCCTCCACTTCTCGAACACCCGGCTGAGATGAGCAACACTGCCAGAACGAGCAAAATCCATAACCTTTTCACCCGTAACCTCCATTCTCCCCCATTTGCATCCAGCTAAAAGCTGAGGACAAAGGGGAAAGTTGAATAACAATTGTTTCAATTTTAACAGCTTTAAGGTTTTACGTCAAATGCCTTCAAACAGGGGGTGTTGAAAAAGTGCCACGCTGTTCTTGCTCAAATGGTTCCCTCCGGCGAGGGCAGGTTAAAAAGCCTTTTTAACCTGCCTTGAGCGAAGGACGCTTATCAAACAAAATGAGAATGGCACTTTTTCAACACCCTGAACAAGGGTGAAGTTGACTAAAAAGGCTGATGCGGGTATGATAAGAGATTGAGTGACACTTCAAAGGAGGTAAGCAATCACGGATAGGGAAATTTTTCTCAGCCTGGTAATACCTGCATATAACGAGGAGAAGAGGCTCCCCGGAACCCTGGAGAAGGTGCTGGATTACCTGGCTCGCCAGGATTACACCTCTGAGGTAATCGTGGTGGATGACGGAAGCGAGGATGGCACCCCCTCGGTGGTTGAGAGCTTCCAGAAATCGCACCCTAACCTCCGCCTCATCCGCAATGACCATCGGGGCAAGGGTTACGCTGTCAGGACAGGGGTTCTGGCTGCCCAGGGGCGCTACATAGTATTTTCAGATGCGGACCTGGCTACGCCTATAGAAGAGCTCCCCAAGCTCTTGGAACCTCTCCAAAGCGGATATGATGTGGCCATCGGCTCCAGGGAGGGGTTGGGAGCTCGACGCTATGGTGAGCCTTGGCACCGTCACCTTATGGGCAGGGTGTTCAACTTCTTGGTCCGCCTCCTCGTGGTTGGTCACTACCAGGATACCCAATGCGGTTTCAAGGGCTTCCGGCGGGAAGCAGGCCACGAACTTTTCCGTCGGGTCAGGCTGTATGGCGAGGAGGCTGGGGTGATCAAAGGGGGGGCTGTTACCGCCTTTGATGTGGAGGTATTGCTATTGGCTCATAAACGGGGGTATAAAGTTAAAGAAGTACCAGTGGAATGGTATTACGGTGAGAACACGAAGGTTAACCCTCTTAGGGATTCCATCAGGATGCTTAAGGATATCTTTATGGTGCGCTGGAACGAATGGCGTGGCCTCTACGATAATTGAACCGGCCTTTTCACTTGCTTAAAGCACTCCCTTGTGTTATCATTTAAGTGATTAATGGTGACATTTTCATCATTGGTCTCCAAGATACCAAAGCCTGAGGATAAAAACCTATGGAAACGAATGCGGTAATTCTGGCTGCTGGCTTGGGGAAAAGGATGCGCTCTAAACTCCCCAAAGTCCTTCACCCGCTTGTTGGCAGGCCGATGGTCCTTTACGTCCTAGAAGCAGTCTCTGCCGTTATAGACAAAAAGCCCGTGGTGGTCGTGGGCTTCGGCAGAGAGAAGGTGATGCAGGCCATAGGGGATAGGGCTCTCTTCGCATACCAGGAAGAACCGCTTGGTACTGGTGATGCCCTGTTGAAAGCTCGGGATTTGGTGGCTCCCCCTAATTCCACCGTCTTAGTCCTCAATGGCGATGCGCCCCTTATCAGGGAGGAAACAATCCGCAGCCTGCTGGAAACCCATCAGCGGGAGAAAGCGGCCCTGACTTTCCTAACCTTCCGTTCGGACGATTGCACCGGGTTTGGAAGGGTGGTCAGGGATGCCCACGGGCAAGTCATGAAGCTGGTGGAGGAAGCTGAGGCCTCGGAAGAGGAGAGGCAAATCACCGAGTTGAACGCCGGAGTTTATTGCTTTGAAGGTTCGTGGTTGTGGGAGCACCTGAAATTGCTTAAACCCCATCCCAATGGTGAGTATTACCTGACTGATTTGGTGAACATCGCTAGCGGGGAAGGCCTCCCCATCGCCACGTTAACGGCGGATGAAGAGGAAGCCCTGGGGATAAACACCCGGGTTCACCTGGCAAAGGCTGAAGCAATTATGCGCCGCCGCATAAATCAGCGCTGGATGGAAAGGGGAGTGACCATAATAAACCCCGAGGCCACCTACATAGAAGCTACGGTGGAAATCGGGCGGGATTGCGTGATTTACCCCAACACTTTCCTTCAAGGCAAAACTTCCCTCGGCGAGGATTGCCGTATAGGTCCCAACACCATTGTGAGGGATTCGGTTATCGGCAATGGGTGCGTGGTGATAGCTTCCGTCATCGAGGGTTCCATCCTGGAGGACGATGTGGAGGTGGGGCCTTTCTCTCACTTAAGGCCGGGGGCGCACCTGGCTCGGGGAGTTCACATCGGCAATTTTGCCGAGGTAAAGAAGAGCTACCTAGGCCCCGGCACCAAGATGGGCCACTTCAGCTACCTGGGAGATGCAACGGTGGGTGCGGGGGTTAACATAGGCGCAGGCACTATAACCTGCAATTTCGACGGCCAGAGGAAGCACCCCACTGTAATAGAAGACGGAGCTTTCATAGGCAGTGATACAATGCTGGTAGCCCCGGTAAAGGTGGGGGCTAAGGCGAAGACCGGAGCCGGTTCAGTGGTTACCAGAGACATCCCCCCTAAAGCCTTAGCTTATGGGGTGCCGGCCCGGGTAAAAAAGCTGTTAGAGGGGGAAGAGAACCCCTCAGAGGGTAGAGGGTGAATCCAGAAAGTATTTTCTCCTTTATCCTGTGGTTTCTCAGCCTTGCTCTGCTGGCCTTGTTCTATGCCCTGAGGAATGCCTGGCCAGAGCTCTGGCGATTCCAATTCGCACCCGAAGGGGTCCCTGAGGAAGGTTACTCTGATTATCCCGAGCTGGAGGAGGCAGCCCGGGACAGGTTAAAAAGGGGCTTCATCACCTTCGACTTGCTCCTCACGGGATCGCTTGTTCTGGCCGGAGCCAGTGGCCTCTATTTCTTCTTATGCCTCTCCCGGGGGTGGATAGCTCTCGGTATGGCCTTGCTGATCACCGGCGTTTTAGGCTTGCTGATACGCTCTGTGGGGGAGAGATATTGCTTCAGGAAATGCATTTCCTGGCCTTTCTTCATAGGGCTGGCTAACTTCATAATTACTGTGCTCAGCCCAGCGGTAACTGGTTACATAGCTCTTGTTAGATCCTTGACCAAACAAGGCGAAAGGACCCAGGATGGTGAGATTATCTGGGAGCTGGAGAGGGCTCTGGGAGAGGAGGAACGGGAGATCATAGAGGGAATCTTGGACCTGGAAGAGACCATAGTCAGGGAGATAATGGTGCCCAGGATTGACTTGGTGGCCATCGAGGCGAGCACCCCCATCCGTGAGGCAGTCAACGTTGTCCTGGAAAGCGGTCACTCCCGAATCCCAGCCTACAAAGAATCCATTGACAACATAGTGGGGGTCCTCTATGTCAAAGACCTCCTTAAGAGCCTCAGCAAAGGGGATTGGGAGACGGAGATAAGGCCCCTCCTGCGCCCGCCTTATTTTGTGCCTGAAACCAAGCGGGCCAGTGAGCTCCTGCGGGAGATGCAGAGGGACAAAGTTCACATAGCCATTGTGGTGGATGAATACGGTGGCACAGCGGGCATCGTGACGATAGAGGACATCTTGGAGGAAATCGTGGGTGAAATCCAGGATGAATACGATGTGGAAGAACCGCTGTTGGAAGAGCTTAGGGACGGTGAATATATCCTTGACGCCCGTTTGAGCCTTGATGATTTGGAAGACATTTTAGGCTTTGAAGTAGACGTAGAAGGGGTTGACACAGTGGGAGGGTTGATTTATAGTTATCTTGGAAGGGTGCCTGAGAAAGGGGCCAAGGTGCCCCTGGGCAACTTCGAGCTGGAAGTGCTTTCCGTAGTCGGAAGGCGGATAAAGAAAGTAGCGATGCACAGGAGGACATCGGAAGGCAAAGGGAAAAACGGAGTAAAATCAGGGTGTTTGGAGGAGAGCTATGGATGCGAAGAAAGTGAAGCAATGGAGTAAACAAGACAAGCTCAGGCTTCTGGAGCACATAGTGAACGGGGAAGATTATTGGCAGGATTTCTCTCCAGTTCTCGAAGAACTCATAGATGATGAGGACCCCGAGATCAGGGCTATGGCTGTCAGAGGGCTGTGGAATTACCCTCATCCTCGGTTCATTGACAGGTTGCTGGAGCTTTCCCTGAAGGACCCTTCTCAGGAGGTCCGCTCTCAGGCTATCCTAACGCTTGGCAGATACATCTACGAAGGGGAGATGAGTGATTATGATTTTGAATGGGAAGGGCCGATACCCGAATTGCTGGAGCCTGAACTCCCCATTGAGGATTTCCTGCGGGTGAAGAATTTCCTCCTTACCCTCTTCAGAGACGAATCTCAGCCCATCGAATCAAGGCGCTATGCGGTGGAAGCCTTGGGCTTTCTCTCGGACCCTGAAGTGCTGGAAATCATCGAAACCGCCTATAACCATCCGGATCGGCGGATGAAAATCAGTGCCTTATTTGCTATGGGCCGTAACGGCCACAAGCGGTGGCATCCCATAATACTTAAGGAGCTCGAAAACCCCGATTACGAAATCCGCTACGAAGCTGTCAGAGCCGCTGGGGAGGCCTACATCGAAGAAGCCACTCCCATCTTAATAGATATAGCCTGCTTCGAAAAGGATAAAGACCTGCGGATGGAGGCCATCTGGGCCTTGGGCAAGACCGGGGGCGAGGAAGCGGAGTCCGTGCTCATATACTTGATTTCAGATGACCCTGATAAGGACATCCGGGAAGTAGCCGAAGCAGCGCTTGAAGAACTTCACATCTACGACCTGGACTCCTATGACTTGGAAGAATTTCCCCCTGAGTACGACACTTGGTAGTTTGGCATCTAACCGTGGTTGGTAATGCCGCCCCACAGCAGGGCAAAAGGGGGTGTTTTTCCGGGTAGCGGCGAGACCGCTGCCCGGAAAAACACTTTGCTTTTTGTGCGAGCCTGTAGACAGGAGCAAAATACTTCTTTTCCTGGGACGATGGACAGCTCACTTCCATAGCCCACTTCTGGGGGAGCACGTTGCGCAAGTTAATCAGCCTTGTCAGGGAAAATTTCTCTGGTCCGGCGACCAAAAGGCACATCGAGCATATCGCTCAGTTTCATCGCATTCAGGCTAGCCCTGGATACCGCCAGGCAGCTCAATACTGCCTGGAAAAGCTCCAAGAAGCTGGAGTGGAGGCCCGGATTCATTCTTACGCTGCTAACGAGGAAATCTCCTATTGGACGCAGCAGGGCTTTCAGGAGTGGGATGTCTCGGAAGCCTGGTGTTGCCTGGTGGAGCCAGAAGAAGCCCGGGGGAAGTTGGCCGATTTCCGGGATAACCCCTTTTCCCTGATTCAACGTAGCGCCTCCTTTGAAGGCGAGGCCGAGGTCGTCCTCTTGGAAGACGGCGAGGAGCTTGCGGATTACGAAGGGCTAAACGTCGAGGGCAAGGTTGTGCTGACCAAGGGGGATGTGCGTCGGGTGCACAGGCTAGCTGTGGAGAAATTCGGAGCCCTTGGCCTCCTCTACGACGGGATGCGCTCTGCTCCTCCAGTGCGGGAGCGCATTGACCTCCCCGATGCCCGTCAGTACACATCCTTCTGGTGGGGTAAGGGTGATAAGAGATGCTTCGGCTTCGTGCTTACCCCCCGTCAAGGTGAGAAGCTCCGGAGCCGCCTCAAGAAGGGCGAGAAGGTTGTGGTGCGGGCTAAGGTTAACGCCCGCTTCTATGACGGCGCATTCGAAGTGGTTGAAGCCGTCATCCCCGGCCACACTGACGAATGGGTGCTCCTCCTAGCCCACCTGTGCCATCCTGCCCCCTCAGCCAACGACAATGCCTCAGGAGCGGCTACTATCCTGGAGATTGCCATTACCCTCAAGAAGCTAATCGAAGAGGGGAAACTTGAGGTGCCCAAGAGAGGCATTCGCTTCCTCTGGGTGCCTGAGATGACGGGCACCTATGCTTATCTGGCATCCAACGAAGGGC
>DRAO01000455.1 GCA_011041825.1 Chloroflexota bacterium | reverse complement strand
TTAAGCTCGATGACGACAGGGGCTCCCGTGAGGTGGCTGTTATCCACGAGGACATTGACATCGTATTTGCGCCAGAGCCGTTCCCTCGCTTCGGGAGGCATTTTCTCGGAAGAGGTTTCGGCCTGCCGGAACTGGCTCAGGTTTTCAAGTATATCATCCCTCATCTCCTCCAGGTATTCCCTGACCTCGGGATATTCCTCATATTCCTCCAGCAGTTCCTCCAGGTAACGGTTGAGGACATTGCGGCCCACGGCTTTGTCCAACTCATCCAACCTGGCTTTAAGCGCCCTTTCCTCCTTGCGCACCTCCCGGAGGGCCTCACGCACCTCGGCTTCTACGGCTTTTTGCCTCTCCCTCATCTGCTTCTTTTCCTCCTCGGGGAGGGCCTCGAAAGCCTCCTGACTGAGCGGTTGCCCATCCTTCATCGGAATCAGGAGCAGTCCAGCGGGGGAGCTCTGGAGGAGGAAGCCAGCCTCACGAGCCTTCTTGTTCAACTGACTGAAAATTGCCTCCCGGCGGGTGTTGAATTCTGCGGACAGGGCTTCCCTCTGGGAAGCGTACTCATCGCTCTCAAAAGCTTTGGGGATTTCCCGGCGGGTGTATTCGATGAATTCCTTTACCTGAGCTTTTAACTCCCGACCTTTGCCCGGTGGCAGACACAGCGCCTTGGGCCGGTAAGGGTCCTTGAAATTGTGCACATAGCACCAATCAGGAGGTACAGGCTTCTCGGCGGCCAGCTTCTCCAGAAAAGTGCGGACGGCTGTGGTACGGCCCGTGCCGGGGAGTCCTGCCACGTATATGTTGAAGCCTTGCTTGTCCATCTCCAGCCCAAAGCGCAGAGCCCTGACGGCTCTTTCCTGCCCTATTATCTCCGCAGGAGGTTCTAACTCATCGGTGGATGCAAAGGGAAGCATGTCAGGAGGACACGTCTTACGCAATTGCTCATAGGATACTTTTTCCATAGCCCATCCTCCTTAGGGTAGCACTCCATTTAACCGTGGTTGGCAATGTTGCCCCACGGTGGGGGCGAAAAAGGAGAACAAGGAAGCGTTTTTGTGGGCAACGGCTTCGCCGTTGCCCACAAAAACACCTCTCTTCTTGGGACAAAATCCCACTTTCTTATGTGACCACGATTAAGTATGGAGCTACCCTCCTTAGCGGCGGAGCTAGCAGGGTATGTTTTTGTGGGCAGCGGCTCATAATTTTTGAGAAATTATTTCGGGCAATCGGTGCCTTTAGCTGGGAACTGGAAGCTCCCAGCTGAGAAATGGAAGGGCGCTGAAAGCGCCCTAAACAGCCCGCTTCCAGCGGGCTTTCACCGCTCAGGCCGGGGCTTCCAGCCCGGCTTCATCGGTAGTTTAGCACGAAAGCCGATGGAAGGCAAGGGAAAACGCAAGTTCAAGCCCCGTGCTCCGGTGCTATCTCATCCCTGGCAAGCACAAATGCGCCTAGCAAGCCCACATCATCTCCCAGTGATGCAGGCACCACTGCAAAGCCCTTCAGGAATTCCTCCATCACCCGGCTTTCAACGGTCTCCTCTATCGGCCCAAAGAGCACAGGACCCGCCTTGGCTACGCTCCCCCCTATGATGATGCGTGAAGGGTTGAAGAGGTGCATCAGGGATACTATCCCTATGCCAATGTAATACCCGGCCAGCCTGAAAACCTCCACTGCCAATTCATCGCCCTGCTGGGCGGCCAACGCCACCTCCCTGGCGGTGATGGCCCCCACATCGCCGTTAACCATCTCGAGGATGAGGGATTCCTCCCCCTCTCTTATCCGCCTCACCGCTTCCCTGGCAATGGCCGGGCCTGCGGCCATCGCTTCCATACATCCCCGGTTGCCACAGTTGCACACGGGGCCTTCCGGCTCCACCACGATGTGGCCCACCTCTCCGGCGAGCCCTCTGGCCCCCAGGAGAAGCCGGTTATCAACGATGATGCCGCCGCCTATGCCGGTGCTGACGGTTATGTAGATGATGTTGGGGAAGCCTGCTCCTGCCCCTAACCGATGTTCGGCCAATGCCGCCACATTGGCATCGTTCCCCACGAAGACTGGCACCCCAAAGCGTTCGGACAGGATGCGTTTGAGGGGGACATTTTCCCAGCCGGGGAGGTTTGGAGCACTGAAAATCACCCCCTCCCAGGGGTCCAAAGGGCCAGGGGCCCCCACCCCGATGGCTGCCAGGTTCTCCCCCTTCGCCACCTCTTCCAAAGCCTTGATTATCCGGGCAATCACGGCATCCCTGCCCTCATAAGCGCTGGTGGGGCAGGCATACCTGGCGAGGAGGTTCCCTTCTCTATCGTAAAGGGCCGTGCGTATCTGAGTGCCCCCCAGGTCAAGGGCTGCTATCGGTTTATCCATAGCTCACCCCCCTTAACAAGCCTCTTCACTTTTGGCCTCAGCAGGCTGGGGATAAAGAAGAGGGTGTTTTCTCATTCGAGGCAAAGCCCCGCACGACACCCCCGCAATTTGTTCAAGATGCGGAATATAAGCGCCGGTAGGTCGCATATCGCTCGTAAATCCGCTTCACATACTCCTTTGTCTCATCCAGTGAAATCAATTCCACGAAGAGGTCAGGGTCGCCTTGGGCTTCCTCCCACCACCTGGCGGCATTGCCCGGCCCGCCATTGTAGGCAGCCAAAGCCACCAGCCAATCCCCAAAGCGCTCCCGCTGCCGCTTGAGATACCACACACCGAATTTTACACTTAAAAACGGCTTTTGCAAATCCCGCTCCCGATAATCGTCCCACCTCAGGGCTTTAGCAATGCCCTGCCCGGTGGTGGGCATAATCTGCATAAGCCCCACTGCCCCGGCCCAGGAACTTACGGTGGGGTCGAACAGGCTCTCCTGATGGATGACGGCGGCCAGGAACAGGGGGTCCATTCCCACAGCGCACGCCTCTTCCTGGATGAGGTTGGCGTAATGCAAGGGGTAGGCTATACGCTGTATGCAGATGGGGGGAGGCGGCGCCCCCGCTTCCTCTGCCATATGGATGAGGCTGAGGGCGCTGCGGATGGATGGGGCGTAGAGTTTTTCCCCCAGAAAGCGGATGGCCAGGCAGGCCAGGGCCGGGGCATCTCCCTGGTATTCCCGGCGGATGCTCTCATAAAGGGCGAGGGCTTCTCGCCTCAGTCCGGCCTCAAGCAGCGCTTTAGCCCGAACGGAATGGGGCGGCTCTGAGGTTTTGATTTCCCCGGGTGAGCGGGATTTGGGGCTGCCGATTCCCCGGCAGGGTGTGGGCAGGTCATCATAAGGGGACCACACGCTCACCCAGGTGAGCAATTTCTCCGGAAGGTCGGTGGGAGGGCCGGGGGGAGGCAATTGGCGACATCCGGCGATTTCAAATTTCCTCAACCGCACCGATGCCCGCAGGCCGTAATAACTTGATGGCGCTTCGGAAGCGGCCTTCTGCCAGTGGCTCCGGGCATAGGAGAACTTTCCCTGGGCATAGGCAGCTTTGCCCAGCCAGAAGAGAGCCCTTGCAGGACGGGGGTCGCCCTGGTCGTTCAGCCTGTCCCACAAATCTGCGGCCCCTTCAAAATCTCCGGCCCGGTACAATGCCAGCCCGGCTTGAAACAGGGCATCGGCCTGGCGGGTTTCATCTTTTTCTCTCTCTGCCGCCTTGAGATAAGCTTCGGAGGCCGCTCGTAGTTCCCCCTGTCTTTCCAGCAGTTGCGCCATCCGCCACAGGGCTTTAAGGGCGTAAGGGCTATCGGGGTGCAAATCCGCCAGCTTGCGGTATGTGGCTATGGCTTCGTCCAAATCGCCCATCCACTCGAAGGTACGCCCTTTCTCCCACCACCCTTCGGGGACGAGGGAACTCCCGGGGTGAGTGTAGATGAGCCAGTCCCATTCCTTCAGGGCGGCTTCATAATTCCCCGCTGTGCGATATGCCAGGGCTGCATAATAATGGGCTTCAGCCTTATGGTCCTTGGGGTGGGCCAGGATATAGCGCTGAAAAGCCATTACAGCGGCTCCACAGGCAGCGGGGTAAGAGGAGCAGGCGTAATAATCAACCAACCCTCTCTGGTAATCATCCACCTTTACCCCGGCTTCCACCAGTTGTATCAGGGCCAAATAAGAGTGTTCGGCGGCTGGGGCTTTCCACACCGCATCCAGGAACCGGGCGTATGCATCCTCAGCCCGTCCCATCTGAAGCAACACATTCCCCAGCAGGTAATCCACCTTGGCCCGGTAACAGAGGTCAGGAGCCTGGGATAGGAGCTTTTCATAGACGGCTGCGGCAGAAGGGAAATCCCCGGCTTTCAGATATGCCTGGGCCATCTTCTCCTGGAGGTTTCGCTTCCCCCAGGGGGTAGGGCTAACCTGGAGGGCTTCGTTGTAAGCCCGGATGGCTGCCTCATAGCGGCCTAATTCCACGTATGCATCGCCGATGGCTTCCCAGGCCAGGTCAGCAAGAGGGGCATCGAGGCTGACATAATGTAAGAAAACCTGGATGGCAGCCCCATAGTTTTGGAGATTCCGGTAGGCATTGCCCAGCCGGAAGAGCGCCCCGGGCATCCGGGGGTCATCTTTATAGCGGTGGGTGAATTTCCGCCAGGCAGCGGCGGCTTGAGGCCAGTCTTCCTCCATTTCCAGGCATTCTGCCAGGTGGAAAAGGGCATCGGGGGCGTAAGGTGTGGGGGAGTTGATAAGGACTTGGAATAGCGGTGCGGCCTGAGGGCAGCGTCCTTCTTCCTTGAGGTTGATGGCTTTCTGCCACAGGCGTTCGTAAAAGGAGAGGAGAGGGGTTTCCCCATAGGCAGGGGTCGGGAGGGCCGAATTCAGCCCCGCCAGCATTATGCTCAGAACGGCAACCGAGATGCACAGACGGATATGCAGCTTCATATCACGCTATCAACTATAATCCCCGTGAACACCGCTGCCAGATAAGGGCTGGTGAGCTTGAACATCCTCCAGGCATTACGGGGGGTGGGGTGGAACCAGAGGTAAATATGCCCTGCCAGCATAGCAATGCCCAGGGGGAAAGCCAATGCAGCATAGATGAGGCCGAAATTGCCCAGCCGGTAGATAAGCACCGATGAAATTACCATCAGGAAGGCCGTGGAGACAATGCAGCGCAAAACCTTTTCAACCTTTGACACCACCGGCAGCATTGGCACATTGGCCCTGGCGTAGTCATCCCGATACCGGATTGCCAGGCTCCAGATGTGGCTTGGGGTCCAGAGCACCACCAGAGCGGCCATAAGCACCGGCAACAAGGTGGTATCACCACGCATTGCCGCCCACCCGAACACCGTTGGCGCACCGCCGCTGAAAGAACCCAGGACGATGTTCCAGGCCGTGCGGCGTTTGGAGAGCAGGCTGTAAATCACGATG
The DNA here is from genome assembly GCA_011041825.1 of Chloroflexota bacterium. Taxonomy (GTDB): domain Bacteria; phylum Chloroflexota; class Anaerolineae; order SpSt-600; family SpSt-600; genus HyVt-206. The sequence goes on along the minus strand of DRAO01000455.1, from coordinate 1,227 downwards.
TTATCGAAAAGCCCGAAGAGCATCCAGAAGAAGGCCACGGGGTTCAGGGAGGCCGACAGCACCAGCGCCACCCCGCACAGGATGATCCCCCAGATAAGAGCCCCTGTGGGGGAGATGCGTCCCTGAGGGAGGGGGCGCTTGCGGGTGCGCTCCATTATGGCATCAATATCCCGGTCAATGTAGCAGGTGATGGTATTTGCTCCGGCGCATCCGGCGGTGATAGCCGTCAAAGCAAGGAGGAAAGCGGGCCACCGGATGGAAGCCCCTGTGGCAGCTATCATCCCGCCTATGGCCGTGAACACCAGGAGCATTACGCTGGGGGGCTTGGTGACCAGCAGGTAAGCCTTGAGGGAAGAGAGCACTCGTGTTTTTATGCTGCGGGTGATTTCCGCCTCCATATCCGTTTACCTCCACAATCGTGATGTGCCTGGCATTCCTCCAGCAGCTTCCTTATCCACTCGTCCCCCTCCGGGGCGAGGGAAGTTTGCTCCGGTTTGATGCCTTCATCGGCCCTGGCCCAGGCAGCGTAATCGGCGCAGGCTCCTCGGGCAAAAGTGACCACGTAACCCCTCAGGCCGCATATCTCCAGGGCCAATGTGAAGGGATGCGCCGAATAAGGGCACACGCAGGCCAGGATGTGGGTGAAGCGCCTGTCCTCCAGGGACGGCAGCAAAATGTGGCGGCCTATGTCCAGGGCGCTGGTCATAATGTACACCGAAGCCCCGGCCTGGATGGCGAGGGAGCCGATTTCATAGATATAGCAGTTGCGGCAAGGGGGAAGCGTTTCCCCTTGCCCGGAAGCTTCCGCATAGAGCAGAGAGCTCCCCAGGGCAATGCAATCGTGGTTAAAGCGCCCGGCAGGACAGCCAAAGGGCTTCTGGCAGAAGCCAGGCGCTACCAGTAGCCTCCCCCGGCTCGCTTCTGCGACGAACTCATCGGGGTCAACCCTGCCCACGGGGTTAATTGCGCCACCGAGGAGCCCGGAGCGCACGGATTTACGGTAGGCCAGGAGGCCCCGCAGAGCCGCCTCTGGATGCCTGAACACAATCCGGCGCAGGAACCAGCGACCATAAGGGCGGAAGAGGCTGTGGAACGAGAACTCCCACACTCTGAACCCGAGAAAAGCCCTTGCATCCAGTGCCCTCAGCAAAGCGCCCATTCCCGCTTGCCCCAAACACAAGGTTTGGGGCGGTGGAGAGGGCTGATGCTCCGCCAACACAAGGTTGG
>DRAO01000456.1 GCA_011041825.1 Chloroflexota bacterium | reverse complement strand
GGTTATGTAAAATTTCACTTTCCCCCTCTCCGCAACGCCTCTAGAAATTCCAACGCATTCACTATCCTCACACCTTTGTATTCTCCACCCAGCACGTCAAAATGCGGGTCATATGTTACCAAGTAATCCGCTCCACCCTTCACCGCACAGGCGATGACCACATCATCATCAGGGTCATCGAGTATCACCCGTTTTATATCCTTTGGATCAAGGCGGACGAATTTCCCTAACCTCACTAAATCAGCAGTATATTTTTCTATCAAATCCAAAGCCACGCCTTTTTCCCATAACTTCTCAGTAAGCTCGGTCAAAGTTTCTGCAGAATAGACCTGTATGAATTCTTCCGCTCTCCACCGGTCTATGATCTCTCTTGTAGGACTACCAGGATTGTTAGAAAGGTGAGCAGCAATTACTACATTGGTATCAAGCACCGCTTTAATCACCGATAGCTGCCTCTCTCTCATCGTCTATGGCAATTCCTTTGGCAATGGCTTCAAGCCGAGCCCTTTCCAAGTCTTTGCGACCTTCCTCTACGGTCCGTTCCTTCGTCCAATGTCTCCTTTCCTTAGCCAGCTGCACAGCACGCCTGATCACAGCCAAAACTTCCGGCGACACTGGTCTCAGCGGCCTGACTGGCCTTTCGGTCCCATCGGGCATCGGCAACATAATGACATCACCGTGCTCATCGAAGGATTCCTCCAAATGCCGCAGGTTGTCCTCGATGGAACCAATCTCGCCCAGCATCCCGGTTATGCAAACATCCCACACCTTCACTTTATCCTTGACAGCCACCGGCATAATCAATCGCCTCCTTCCTCATCGGGCTCCTCCACCTCAATCACGGTGGCGTTTCGGCGAGCCTCTTCCAGCATCTCCCGGAGTTCTTTTACCTCCTGACGGATGTGTTTTATCTTCTGGCCGATTGCATACCAAACGTCGGCATCTATTTCCAGATACCTCTTCTTGCCCATCCTCCACCCCTGTCAAATTAAAGTGCGGGAATGTCTGATCTTCCACATTTACGGGGCCTCTTTCAGGAAGCTCTCATATACTTTACGGCCCTCTTCGGGCTCAAAAAACTCATCGTCTCGAACTTCCTCAATCTTCTCAGCGAGAAAGTAATCCTCCAAGAATTCCAGCAAGGACTCCACAGAGGTCCCAAGGATCTCCGCCAATACAAAGACGGACATCCTCCACTGCCCATCCAACTTTATCCCCCTTATCTCGCCTCTCTCCAGGGAATGAAGCAAAACTTCCGGCTCATACCCCAAGATGGATGCCGAAGCTTCTAAATCCAGCGTCAACGGTATCATCTCATCTCTCCCGGGATCATCCACCGGCGGCACCATAACCACCGGTGGATGAGAAACTTATGAAGCTTCCATCAACCGCTCGATCTCACGCTTGACCAGCGGCACTGTCTTGGGATGGCGCAAAACCACTATGTCGGCCCCGGCGTGGAGCAGGATGTTGGCGGTGATGGCCTCCCAGATGATGGCCCGCTTCTCCCAATCGCCCCAGGCCTCAGGAACGCCTTCGCCTACCTTGGATTCCTTCTGCCGCCAGGATTCCTCGCCCACGAAGCAGATCATCGGCTGCTGGGTCATTGAGTCGCCCTGGAGGGCGGCAATGCGCAGGCGCTCCATCACCGAGTAGGTGTATTCAATGCCGTAACCCAAAGCCCCTGTGGTGGGGTCCATAAGCACCCTATCCAGGGGCATATTCATATCGCTGATAAGGATGTTAAGCTGCTTGGCCAGGTTCACATCAATAGGGGTGCTGGCAATGACGAGATGATTGTTCGCCAAGGCTGCGGCTACGATGGTGCGGTAATTTTTATCCTCACACAGCCCTAGGACGATGCGCTCACCGGCGGCTTTATCGGCTACAGCCAGCAGGAGTTCATTATCCCTCTCGGCCTGGCCGGGCCCTCGCACAATAAGGGGAAGTCCGGTGGCCTCCAGCACCCGTTTGACGATATTGGCAGCCTCTTCGGGGGGATAAGGTTGCCCGTTCCCGTTGAGCCCATAAAGCCGGATCATTATCAAATCTGCCCCTGCCTCCTCCGCTTTGGCTGCCCAGACGGCAGGGTCCCTCATCGTGTCCTCTCCCCAGGCTTTAATGAGCAGGGGAGACCAGTCCTTTGGAAAGACATCAGTAATTTCCATAGCGATGGCTGGAGGATGAGGGATTTCACCTTCAAAGTGAAGGAAAGGCAATGTGGTTTCACCACCGACGGTCACTGTCCTCTTGCGGGTGCCACCTTCCTCCGGGGTGGCTCCTAGCGTTATTTCACGGACCTTGCCGGTGAAGGTTTCCTTAGGGATTTCCACACTCACAGGCATCAGTGCCCTCCTTTGAAGGGATTTTTGCTAGTTAAGTATATCACAAAATAACCTTTCTTTGCAAACGGATTCGGAGGGGAAATTGTGGGGACAAGCTCATTTGTTTGCACCTTCTGAACTGCTCAACTCAGCCAGGATGTCTTCCAAGGAAGGTCGTGCACGTTTTATAAAGGCCTTAAACCTTTTCTCGAACACTGACCTGGGCAGGAGCACTCGCCGGCCACATTTCATACACTTTATCCCCACATCTGCCCCCACACGAAATACCAGCCACTGGTTAGCTCCGCACGGATGGGGCTTGCGCAGCCTCACCACATCATCTATATGAATATCCAATGGCATATACCCCTCCCTATGCCAAAGGGTTTTCCTCTATGGCGAAAGTTAAAGAGCCACCATCGGGGAGTCTTTCCACCACTTCTCCCCCTCTTATTATCGCCACTACCAGACTTACATTATCGCCCGGGCCAATGCCAATGGAATTAAAGGGCAAGGCTACTTCCACAACGTAAGGGCTTCGGACAACCCTCAGCCCTTCCCCTACTTTCCTCCACACTTCCTGACCTTCAGCTTTGAATAGCAAGGCTTCCTCCCCCCGGGGAGGTATTTCCACAGCCCAGGAAAGCCCTGTGCCGTTTAAGGCCTCTACCTTCTCATCCAGATGGCGGAACTGCCAATTCACCTTATCGCTTCCGGAAGTGGCAAGGTAGAAGGTAATCGCATAAGCATCGAGGGGCTCTTCTCCCTCCAGGCGGAAATAAAGGCAGCCCGGGTCATAGCCGTAGAAAAGGCCTTTAAACACCTGCCGTCCCTTGCGCATTGCCCCTCTGGATACACCGCCCTGGATGTAACCGGCCCTGGCCCAATCCGAAGTTGCCTGGGAGGAAGCCTCCAACCGGGGGGAGATATAACCCGATGGCTTTCTCTCCTCCAGCCGAGCCTCGACGCTCAGTATAGGCTGGGCGAGCCACTCCGGTATTGGCAACCCCAGAGCCACATATACCCCGGTTAGATGACTTCGGAAAGCCTGGTCGAAAAGGTGCTTCTGGTTGGAGATATTCCGGCTGTAATACCACCAGAACCAATCGCTCCCCTCGGCTATGTAAATGGCTTCCCAGGCCTTCTCAAGGACTTCCACATCAGCCAGGGGGTAATTCTTCTGCCAATTGACCAAATCTTGCCGTACTTTAGCCAGAGCTTCCCAGGCTCTGTTCTGGTCTTCCTCCCCTATCCAGGTCTCCAGGTTCCCGCCAATCCACGAGCCAGTGGCAAGCTCAGAGATTTCCCTCCGGGCGCCGTGTTTTTCCAGGTATTCCCTGATCGTTACACATTCAAGCTCCGAATCCTCAGAAAGCATAGCGTAGAGATGATTCAGGAAGACATCGCCGTTATGCTCGTAATACTCCCAGCAATTCTCACCGTCCAGGATTATGGTAACCAGATAGGGGTTTTCTTCATCGTTCAAGCGGTCTTTTGCGAGATGAAGCCTGGAGACCAAATCCCTTGCTGCCTCTTCCCCATCCATATGCTGATACACAAAGCTTATCCGGTCCGAAAGAACCCTGTCCCGGAAAAGGGCAAAAACCGTCTTCCCATTGACATTCACCCTGTAAGGTTGATAAAGTGGATGGGGGTCAATGAGGTTCCCGAATTCATCCCTTTCCAGGTTCACTCCGAGACTGCGGGCCAGGATGGCCTCATCAGAGGCAAACCACAGGAAATCCTGCCGGACCAGAAGGGGGATAAGCTCCTGGCATACTGCTCCCTCCGGGGGCCACAGCCCTTTAGGTGGGTGGCCGAAGAGACTACGGTGGAATCCCACCGCCCGGCGTAATTGCTCTTCCGCATCTTCAGGGTGGGCGAAGGGCATCGAGGGGAGGGGGAGTTGCGGGCTAGGCCGACGGGCAACCCTGACATCTATTAACAGAGGCAAGATGGGATGATAATATGGGGAGGTGCTCAACTCGATTTGCCCTTTGCTTTCCAGCTCCCTGTAAAGGGGAATGATTTGAGCCATAATCTCCCGGTGTTTATCCATCAATTTCTCAAAATCCTTGCGGGTGAAGTTCTGCCCCCGTTCAACCAGCTCCCGCAGGAAAGGGTCGCTTTCGAGTTTGTTGGGGTCAATCCAGGCCAGGTTGAACCACGTGACCAAATCCCGATAATAGGAGGCGGAGAATAAATCGGGGTCGGCAAGGGCATAGGGCCGCAAATCCAGGAGCTTCCGATAAGGGGGGTAGCGATTTAAGATGCGCTCGTGATTTATGCTGAAGAAGTTTTGGAGCATATATCTCTTCTCCTCCTCATCCCACCGGCTCTTCAGGCCCAAATCCATCGCCGCATCAACGGCTTCCCCACTTACGTACTCGATGAGCTGGATGATAAGCGAAGGCACCACATTTATCGTGACATGAATACGGGGATAACGGGCCAGCACCTCGGCCATATGGAGGTAATCCTTAACGGCGTGAAGCCGCACCCAGGGCAGGAGATAACGCCCGGTCAACGGACCTTTATAATATGGCTGGTGCATATGCCATATGAAAGCTACGTACAGAGGCATAATCCACCTTCTATTTGCCCCACGAGAGGTTGCGAGCCATCCAGTTTTCCAGGTTCCCTTGCAACGGTGCAATGAGGTGCTGCCCTGAACCATCTGCTTTCATCACGTAAACACCCCATCTTCCATCCCGGTGGGAAAGGAAAGCCAGACAGCGTCCATCAGGCGACCACACGGGCAGGCCATCCACATCAGGGTTATCCGTAAGCCGTATCTCCCGACCTGCCTCTATGTCTAGGAGGTAAATTTCCCAGTTGCCGTCTCTCTCCGCTGACATAAAAGCAATCTTGGCGCCATCAGGGGACCAGGCAGGAGCGGTATCGCCAGGCTTGTCCGTCAGCCCTCGCAAGTTGGCCCCCGTAGGCTCAATGGAATAGAGCCCGCAGTGGCTACCGGTGGCATCGCAGCCCTGAAAGGCTATGTGTCTGCCGTCAGGCGACCAGGTTGGACGTGTGCCGAAGAAGAGCTGATGTACTTGCTCTTCCCCCTGCACCCACCCGACATAGACTCGCCATTTACGGTCACCTTCCCGCTGGGAAGCAAAGGCAATCCGCTCACCATCAGGAGCCCAGGTGGGGAAAGTGTCCTCGGCATATTTGGTCACCCGGACCCAATCGCCCCCAGCAACGGGCATCCGGGCCAGCCCTATCATATCGCCTCGCCAGGAGCGGAACAGAATGGTCTTGCCATCGGGGGAGAATGCCGGGTTGCTGGCTTCCTCGGCCAGCTTGTTGACCTTTCCGGTGGCAACGTCATAGACGTAAATGGTGTAAAGGCCTCTCTGGGGGTCATAATCGGCCCAGGCAATGTGGCCGCTGGAAGGGCAGGAACCCGGTATGGGCGTTAAAGGAGGGGTAACTGTTGCCGTCATCATCCCGGTTGCCGTTATCACCGGGGTTGGAGTGGCTACCGGGGTAGGGGTGGCCACATAGCAAAATCTGTATGCCTTGTTATGTTCGGCCTTGACCTTAGCGTCAGCTCCTTCCTCCACAACGATGCGGTATTGGGCTTCGGCCTTACACCAATCGCCCAGGTAGGCCAGGACCCTGGCATATTCCAGGTGAGCTTCTTTTATCTTAGCGGTTACATCCCTGTAATTCGGGTCTTTCTGGCGGAGCTTCTCGAGAGTCTGGATGGTTTTATCCCAGTCGGCCCCCCAGTAACTCAAAGCCTCTATATACAGGGAAGCTTTCTCCCTCTCTTCCCGAGCCCGGGGCTCGTCAGGGATGATCTCCAAGGCTTTATCAAAGTACCGGACAGCCAGCTCCAGGTTATCTTCCCGCACTTTCTGCAAGCCAGCTTCATAATAGGCGGAGAAAAGCATCTCAGCCACGGTGGTTTTCTTGTAATCCGGGGCCAGAGTCCGCAGATTCTCCAAGCTTGCTATGGCCTTCTCCCATTGCTTGCTCTCACAAAATCCCTTGGCTTCCTGAAGCATCCTGTCCAGAGTCTTTTCCATCAACTCGACCGGAGGGGGAGAAGGGGTTTGCATCCTCATCGCTTGAAGCTGCTTAAGCTTCTCCAGAGCTTCCCTGTTATTTGGGTTGGTCTTCAAAGCCAGCTCAAACTCGGCTATTGCCAGCTCTATGTTCCCCTCTTGCAGGTGCATTTCGCCTTTATTGAAGTGCTCCCAGGACAACCTCTCGTAGAGGCGTGTCCGGCTTTCGAT
>DRAO01000218.1 GCA_011041825.1 Chloroflexota bacterium | reverse complement strand
GTATAGCACCCGGTAACATTTTACGTGAGCGAAAACGGCATCTTGCAAAATTAATCTCAATGAGTATAATAATGATAAGCCCAGCGCATATTTTGTGAGAAGGAGGGGAAGGATGGCCAGTGTTACTTATGAGCATGTGACTAAACGCTTCGGGAAGGTTGTTGCCGTCAATGACCTGAACATCCACATAGAAGACAAGGAATTCCTGGTATTCGTAGGCCCATCAGGATGTGGCAAAACCACTACCCTTAGGCTCTTAGCTGGCCTGGAAGAGGTCACCGAAGGCAAGATTTACATTGGTGATAGGCTGGTGAACGATGTGCCTCCCAAAGACAGAGATATTGCAATGGTTTTCCAGAGTTATGCCCTTTATCCTCATATGAATGTCTACGATAATATGGCCTTCGGCCTTAAACTGCGCAAGGTGCCCAAGCACGAGATAGACCGAAGGGTAAAGGAAGCTGCCAGGATACTAGGCATCGAGGATTTACTTGACCGTAAGCCCAGGGAGCTCTCAGGAGGACAGAGGCAGCGAGTGGCTGTGGGACGGGCCATCGTGCGAGAGCCCAAGGTCTTCCTGATGGATGAGCCTCTCTCCAACCTGGATGCCAAGCTGCGGGTGCAGACCAGGGCAGAGCTCATCAAACTCCACCAGCGCCTTCAGACCACTTTCATCTATGTGACTCACGACCAGATGGAAGCGATGACTATGGGTACCCGCATTGCTGTCCTCAAGGATGGAGTGCTCCAGCAGGTGGATACCCCTCAAAAGCTGTACAACGAACCGGCCAACATTTTCGTAGCGGGTTTCATTGGCAGCCCCTCAATGAACTTCTTTGAAGCCACCATAGTAGAAGAAGACGGCAAGCTCCTGGTGGATACGGGCACTTTCCGGGTGCTTATCCCTGAAGCCAAGAAAGAAAAGGCCCTGCCTTATAAGGGCAAGAAGGTGATTTTTGGCATAAGGCCCGAGCACATCCATGCTCCTCCGTATGTACCCCCTGGCATAAGCGCTGCCCATATAAAGGCTGAAGTAGATGTTAAGGAGCTTATGGGTAACGAGATCTTCCTCTACCTTCTGTCGGGGAAAAACCGCTTTATCGCCAGGGTTGACCCTAGGGTTGCGGCCAGGCCAGGTGATGTGGTGGAAATGGTAATAGATATGGACAATATGCATCTTTTCGATGCCCAGACGGAGAAAGCCATCCTTCATTAAGTGAAAAAAGCGGTCGTGCTAGGCGGGGAGCTAGCGGTGCCCTGAACCCGAAATCCGCTATAGCGGGGCTGAATTCCCTCCTCGAGGACCGCCGGTTTGGGAAACTATCCAAGCTTGAGGGCTGTGAAGGTTGGGTCCTGCGCGGCGAGAGCCCACGAACCCCGCCAGGCCCGGAAGGGAGCAACGGTAAGTGGTAACTCTCGGGCGCCGCAGGGGTGCCTGACTGGAGCCTGATGCTTGGACAAGCCCCAGGCCGTAGGTTCGACAGGAGGGTGCACGACCGCTTTTTTTAAATTCGCTCATATTGGAGAACCCACAGGGCTGGAGTCAAGCCTGGGCCAGGGCTAAAAGCCCCGGCCTGAGCAACGAAAGGACACTGGAAGCGCCCTGGCTAGCCCGCTTCCAGCGGGCTTTCACTGCTCAGCCGGGAGCTTTAAGCTCCCGGCCCTCCTGTTGGCGGCTATGCCAATATGAGCGTTTTTATTTAATGCACGGGAGCGTTATTTCCCGGTTGTGTATATACCTTGTACATATACAGCAATGCAGGGCTCCTGGTCAAGGGAAGCAGGTTCCTCAGTTCCTCAGATAACCATCGGGGGTTAAAAGCCGAACCTGAGAACAACAGGTCCAAAAGCCCTGGTGCAGTTCGGTAACGGATTATCCTGGGGCGACCCGATATGCCACCCATTTCTGCGGCTAAAGTCAGTGCATCCTCAAAGCTTCCGAGTTCATCCACCAGCCCCATCTCAAGGGCATCTTTGCCTAAATAAACCCGGCCATCGGCTATGGCGGCCACCTTTTCTTTTGGAAGGCCTCTCTCTTTAGCCACCACATCTACAAACATTTCGTGCACTTGGTTGACCAGCCCCTGCCAGTATGCTTTCTCCTCTTCAGTCATACCCCGGTAGAAGCTTCCCTCATCCTTGAAAGGCCCACTTTTGATGACGGTCATCTCGATGCCCAGCTTTTGCATCAGCTTCTCGACATTGGGCATCTCCACAATTACGCCTATTGAGCCAGTTAATGAGGCCGGATGAGCCATAATCTTATCGGCCCCACACGCCACGTAATAAGCCCCTGAAGCCGCTATGTCCCCCAGATAAGCTAGCACCGGCTTGTCCATCTTCTTCAATTGCTGATATATTTCATCACTGGCTACCACACTTCCGCCTGGGCTGTTTATATAAAGCAAAACAGCCTTTACGTTGGGGTCCTCTTCAGCAGAGCGAAGTTGTTCTATGATAATGCGGCTGCCTGTGCCAAGCCCGGATAACGTATAAACAGGCTCACTAGCTATCACCCCTCTTATCTCGATTAAAGCTACCCCGCTCCCCCAAGGGAAGAGGGACCCACCTCCCATAAGGAGCAAAGGGGCTGATGCTGCCGCACAACAAGAGACCAGCATTAATCCGCCTACCACTATCCCTATCCAGAACCACCTTTTCTTACTCACGAAATCCCCTCCCGGACATTTTTGCCATCATTTGCCTCCTGATGCTCCGCCAGCACAAGGTTGGCGGCGGCCTGATACCCTCAGCCTTTAGCCATTGCTGACCAAGCCCACCTTGCTGTGGTCGCCGAGCATCATCCTGTAGGCCTTCGGCTTAGCGGATGCAGCTTTTATCTCCACGTATCTGCCTATCAGGCTTTCTTCCAAGCGGAAGGGAACATCCTCGATGTGAACTTCTTCCATAATTATGCAATGTTCAATTTCACAGTTTTTGATGAAGCAGCTATGGTAGATAGAAGTATATGGCCCCACATAGGCATTTTCGATGTGGGTATTCCTTCCGATGGCTACTGGTCCTCGGATGGTGCTATCTACAATTTCGGCCCCTTGCTCAATCACCACACGACCGGCAATGTAGGAATTCCCCCTCACTTCCCCTTCTATACACGGGGTTATTTCATCGAGAAGGAGGCGGTTAGCTTCCAATAGGTCTTCCATCTTACCGGTATCTATCCACCAGCCTTTATGGAAGTAAGGGTAAACCTCGTAGCCGTGCTCTATCAGGTATTGAATGGCATCAGTGATTTCCAACTCACCTCGCCAGGAAGGCTTAATGGCGTTGACCGCCTCAAAAATGTGGTGGTCAAACATATAGATGCCTACCAGGGCCAAATTAGAGGGAGGCTCTTTGGGCTTTTCAACGAGGCGGACAACCCTTCCGTTCTTCAATTCAGCCACCCCAAATTGGCTTGGGTTCTCCACTTCCTTCAGAACTATTTGGGCATTCCAATTGTGCTGTTGGAACCCTGTCACCAGGTTCTTGATACCCCCCTGGATTACATTGTCACCCAGAAACATAACAAAACGGTCATCTCCCAGGTAATCCTGGGAGATTTTGACGGCGTGGGCTAAGCCCAAAGGGGCTTCTTGCCTTATATAAGTGACCTTCGCATTCCAGGCCGAACCATCACCAACTGCTTTCATCACCTCTTCGGCTGTGTCACCCACCACGATGCCGATGTCGGTAATACCGGCTTCGGTGATGGCATCGAGCACCCGGAAAAGCACAGGCCTGTTGGCCACAGGCACCAACTGTTTTGCACTGGTATAAGTGATGGGGCGTAATCGGGTGCCTTTACCACCGCTTAATACCAAGGCTTTCATAACAAGCCTCCCCTCTGAATTACTTCTTCATCCTGCGCTGCCAACGGGTCTTCTTGAGGCGCTTCTTGTACTTATGGCGGGCGATTTTACGGCGGCGCCACTTGAGCACAGAACCCATCTGCTTCACCTCCTTTCCATTGTGATTTCTCAATCCCCTCTGCGGGGTTTATATTCCAAAGGTTCCTCCACCTCAATTTCCTCATCGTTTAATATGGCCTCGGGCACACTGGTTACCATAGCCTTGGCTTTTTCCTCCCCCACAATCTTTGCTGCTTCCTCAACCGCATCCTTAATAAAGGGAGGACGCCACATAGGCGAATGGGCATCAGAGGCTATGATATGGGCCCACCGATGTCGCAGGAAGAGGTGGGAGACGTGATAGGGGATACCTCCGAGTTCACCGGTTATGCTCCCCGACGTAAGCTGCACTAGTATACCCCGTTTCACCAGGGAATAAAGCAGTTCAGGCCTTTCCTGGAATACCGTGTTCCTCTCCGGGTGGGCTAAGATAGGCTTATAGCCTTTGACCTGTAACCGGAAGAGAACTTCCTCAGTGTAAACGGGGTAACTAAACAGGGGTAGTTCGACCAGGATGTAACGGCTTGAGTTAAGGGTAAAGGCTGTGCCCGCCTCCAGAAAGTGGAAAATATCCGGCATTAGCATAACCTCTACCCCAGGGTAAAGTTCTATTTGCAAGCCTTCCTCTTCGAGCCGTTTCCTCAACTCCTCCACAAGCGAAAGGACAAGCTCCTTGGTTAATTTAGCCCTGAACCCATAGTTATGGGGCGTTGCCACAAGCTTCCTTATCCCCTCTCTCCAGGCTTGGCGGGCCATTTGAATGGCTTCATTCCAACTGGCTGCTCCATCATCCAACCCTGGGAGTATGTGAACATGGATATCCACAAAGCCTTCCTGGCCTAAAGGGTCTTCCCTTCTCATACTGGAAAATTACCTCAAGGAATGTAGTATCTTTGCAGGCTCACATCAATCTGAGCGTTATTAAGGACGCTCCCTATTATGCGGGCATTGACTTTCTCCAGCAAATCCTTAGCCCGGCGTGCCATCTCCTTCTTAGTTTGGCCAGCGCTTATAACCAAGAGGACGCCATCAACTTTGGAAGCAAGCACAATAGCATCGGTAACAGCTACAGCGGGTGGTGCATCGAAGAGAACCATATCAACGGTCTCGGTTAGACGCCGGATTATCTCCTCCATTCGGCGGGAGGCCAGCAATTCTGCCGGATTCGGGGGAAGAGGGCCGCTCGGCAGCAGAAAGAGGTTCTCAACCCCTGTCTGCATCAGAGGGGGGTTCTTCATAGCTTCTTCATCTACCACCATCGTGGTGATACCCCGGTCGTTGGAAACGCCGAAAATCTCGTGTAAGGAAGGACGCCGAAGGTCGCAATCCGCCAGGATGACCTTCTTACCTGCTTGAGCAATAACCACCCCCAGGTTAACTAACACGGTGCTCTTGCCTTCCCCAGGTCCTGGCGAGGTGATCACCATTGTCCGGAGGGGCCTATCTAAGCTGGAGAATTCCAGGTTGGTTCGGAGACTCCTGTAGGCCTCGGCAATGGGCGAGCGAGGATGGTGCACCGTTATGATTTCGGGCGAAATGTGTGTCTCCATAGAACCTCCTCATTACATTGGGCTTGTCAAATTGCGCTTAACGTCGCCATAGGGGTCGCTTGGAATAAGAGCGGCTTGAATGCGCTGGGATAGTTCCTAGTACGGTAAGACCGAGATAGCGCTCCACATCCTCTACTCCCCAGATGATGTCGGCTTCCAACCATTCCAGGAAGAAGATGACCAGGATGCCCAAGAGCACCCCAAAGATAGCTCCTGCTAAGACGTTCATCTTGGTTTTAGGGCGATACAACGCATAACGGGCGCTGTTCAGGATGAAAGCTTCTACCCGGTCTCGTTTGTCCTGGCGCTGGTTCCACTCAGTCTGGTCTTCGACAAATATTTCGGCCATCGTCTGGGCTATCTGTTTAGCCAGCTCCCCATCATAATCACGTACCTCTACCTTAAGGGTGAAATCCGCCTCATCGGCTTTGGTGGCGACCTTGCTCAGCAATTGTTGGGGGGTCATATCAAGCTGAAGGCGTTCGATAGCCCTTCTTGCTGTCTTCTCACTGGCTATGAAATTTCGATAGCTGGGAAGCAAAGTTTTGGCAGCGTTGGTAAGGCCCCAGTCGGCCCGAGCAGCCCGGAATTGAATGGTGACATAACCCTTGTATTCGGGGATTTGCCACTTGCTGAAGGCGAAAGCGCTTATGGAGGTAAGCAGGACCATCACCAGGATGATCCAGCCCCGCTTGCGCAAGATCCGTATGTAATCTCTAAGCTCCATATCCCCTCTCTCCTGTCTTCCCTTGTTTCCGCAAAACCCTTCTATTTCATTGCTCTGTGTTTTGCAGTATAATAAAAAATTCCTCAGATGTCAAAGGGAGCTCTTATGAGGGTGTTGAAAAAGCGCCACGCTGTTCTTGCTCAAATGGTTCCCTCCGGCGAGGGCAGGTTAAAAAGCATTTGTGTTTTCTCGTGCGGGGGCTTCGCCCCGCACGAGAAAACACCCTTTTTCTATCCCTAGCCTGGGGAGTAGTTTCCAACCCCGGAGTTTTTCAACACTCTCTCGTATATGTGAGCGTATCACGTTGGGGGCATACAGGTAGCTGAAACCGGCCTCTAAGCTTCGTAATAGGGCCGAAAAAGAGGCCTGCGTTTGCCCATAATGAATTTGAGCCAACCCGTGAAATAGGGTACAATTCACCCTTCACCTGGCC
>DRAO01000304.1 GCA_011041825.1 Chloroflexota bacterium | reverse complement strand
TGGAAGACCGTCATTTAGGAGATTATACCCTTGAGCCGTTGAGTTATGATACCGCTAAGCGGGACCTAGAATGGGCTGAGGGATTTGTAGAGCGTGTTGAGGAAGTGCTGAGGGATATGGGGGGTTTAGGAGATGGGTACGCTTAATTATCTGAGGCAAAATGAACTAAAGGCATTAGAAGAATTTACCGAACGGTTGAAGAGAGCCCTTAAAGAATCCCTCGAAGAAATATGGTTTTTCGGTTCCAAAGCCAGAGGGGATTTTGAGCCGGATTCCGACTTGGATGTCCTCGTCATCCTAGATAGATGGGATTGGAAACTCGTGGAGCAAGTAAGCCTTACCGGGGCGAGGGTTTCTTATGAATATGATGTTCTCATCAACACCCACTCCCTCTCCAAAGAACGCTGGGAGGAGATGGAGCGGTTCAAGGCTACCCTGTGGCGGGAGATACAACGGGATGGAGTTCTCCTAATGGGGGATGAGGGAGGAAAAGATGACGGAGGAGGAGAGGAAGCAGGTTGAGCAAATCGTGGCCGAGTTCCTGGAGCGGGCACGGCTGCGGGAATACCGGGAGATGGTGCTCATAAGCCCCTGGCGCATCATCTGGGTTAACTTCCTGGCAGGGCTCGCCAGGGGGTTGGGGATGGTCATCGGCGCAACGGTGCTGGTTTACATCTTGGCTCTCGTCTTGGGTTTTCTGATGAACAAACTGGGCTGGTTCCCATCTCTGCGCCTATTGTTGGAGCAACTCTACGACCTTCTTATGAAAGCCGAGATAGCAAGATAACTCAATTGAAAAGGGGAAATGTTTTCTGTGCGGTAGCCTCGCCACCGCACAGAAAGCACCGTAAAATCCCTTTTCCGGGGGTGATATTATGCAGGAGCGAGATTACAACCTTACCGAGCTTATGATTTGCGTGGCATCCCGCCTTATGCCCGACGCCACTACCGTCTTCATCGGCACGGGCATCCCGATGCTGGCCGCCTCGCTGGCCCAGAAAATCCACGCTCCAAACCTCATCCCCATCTTTGAATTTGGAGGCGTGGGGGCCCTGCTGGAGGAGCTACCTATGGCCGTGGGCGAGTACAACACCTTCCGCAGGGCTCTGGTGGCATCGGGGATATGCGATATCGTGGAGACGGCCTCACGAGGCTTCATCGAATACGGTTTCTTGGGCGGGGCGCAGATTGACCCCTATGGCAACCTTAATTCCACCGTCATCGGCGATTACCACCATCCCAAAGTGCGCCTTCCCGGAAGCGGCGGGGCCAACGATGTGGGCTCCCACTGCTGGCGTACCATCATCATAATGCGCCACGACCGCCGCCGCTTCGTGGAGAAAGTGGACTTCATCACCACGCCTGGTTATCTCTGGGGGCCGGGGGCCAGGGAGGAGGTGGGGCTTCCCGCCGGTTCAGGGCCTTATCGGGTGGTGACCAACCTGGCGCTGCTGGGGTTTGACGAAGAGACCAAGCGGATGAAGCTGCTGGCCACCCACCCTGGCGTCACGGTAGAGCAGGTGGTGGAGAACACCGGCTTCGAGCTTATCATCCCCGATAAGGTCGAGCAGACCAAACCTCCCACGGAGGAGGAACTGCGGATATTGCGGGAGGAAGTTGACCCAACAGGGTTGTACATCAAGAAGGGCTAAGGAGGCCGATGATGGATTTTGCGCTCAACGAGGAGCAGAAACTCTTCCGCAAAGTGGTACGGGATTTTGCCGAGAAAGAGATTATGCCCAGGGCGCAGGAGATTGACGAGAAAGGGGAATTTCCCTGGGACATCATCCACAAGATGGCAGACCTAGGGCTAATGGGGCTTCCCTTCCCGGAAGAATACGGCGGTGCGGGAGCAGATACCATTTCCTATGCCATTGCCGTTGAGGAACTCGCTCGAGCCTCAGGTTCGGTAGCCATCACTTACTCGGCCCACATATCCCTGGCTTGTACTCCCATTTACCTTTTCGGCACAGAAGAGCAGAAACGCAAGTACCTTGTCCCGATGGCCAGCGGGGAAAAATTGGGCGCCTTTGGGCTTACCGAACCGGGAGCCGGGAGTGATGCTGCGGCCATCAAGACCAGGGCAGTCCTGGACGGCGATGAATGGGTGATCAATGGCCAGAAGATTTTCATCACCAACGGTTCGGTGGCCGATGTGGTGATTATCGCTGCCGTTACCGACCCGGCCAAAGGCAAGCGAGGCATTTCCAACTTCATCATCGAAAAGGGCACCCCGGGCTTTAAGATAGGCCGGGAAGAGGATAAGATGGGCTTGCGGGGCTCTGTAACCTCAGAGCTCATTTTTGAGAATTGCCGAATCCCCAAAGAGAACCTCTTGGGCAAAGAGGGCCAAGGTTACAAGCAATTCCTCATCACCCTTGACGGTGGGCGGATAGGGATTGGGGCGATGGCTCTAGGGCTGGGCCAGGCAGCATTGGAGGCAGCGGTAAAATACGCTAAAGAACGGGTACAGTTCGGCCAGCCCATTGCTAATTTCCAGGCTATCCAATGGATGATTGCAGATATGGCTACCGAACTGGAAGCAGCAAGGCTCTTGGTCTATCGAGCTGCCTGGCTTAAGGATCAGGGAGTGCGCTTCACTAAAGAGGCAGCGATGGCAAAACTCTACGCCTCCGAGGCCGCAGAACGGGCCTGTTACAAGGCCCTCCAGATTCACGGCGGGTACGGCTACACCAGAGAATATCCGGTGGAACGCTTCTACCGGGATAACCGCCTTACTGCTATCGGCGAAGGCACCAGCGAGATACAGCGGCTGGTAATAGCACGGCAGGTGTTAAGTTCTTTGTGAAGTATCTTTGCACGGTTCCCGGGGAAGTGGAGAGCTACCTTGAGGAGCCACATCACATAATTTACACAGGAGAGGATAAGGATGGGTGAGGATTACGTTACCGGCATCCTGGTGTTGACCCCTTCGGAATCCAAGCGGCTCATTGCCAAAGCGGTGGTGGCTTTGCCCCACGTCCAAAGGGCTTTTGCCGAGGGATGGGTTATCATTGCCAATGGCACCACAACCGCCTATGTAGCTGAGGAACTCCTGGGGATTTCTGTTGATAAGTTTACTTATGCCGCTGGTTACATAGGCAACGGCAGGCTTTCGGTCACCCCGCCTGAGGTACGCCAGAGCCCTCTGGTGATTTACAAGGGGCAAGTCGTTGATACAATGGCCAAGGAAGCCGTGCGTTCCTTTGGCGCTGATGATGTTTTCATAAAAGGAGCTAATGCTGTGGACCCAGAAGGCCACGTGGGAATCCTTATGGCTAATGAGCTGGGCGGCACCATCGCTATGGCTTTGGGCACCATCCTGGCTCGGGGAGCTCACCTCATAGTCCCGGTGGGGCTGGAGAAGATGGTTCCCTCGGTGCCTGCGGTGGTGAGGAAATGCGGCATATACAGGCTCAAATACTGTATGGGTAATAAGGTCGGCCTTATGCCTGTGCACGGTGCCGAGGTCATCACCGAAATCGAAGCCCTCAGAATCCTGGCCGATGTGAAAGCCACGATGGTGGCTGCCGGAGGGCTGGGTGACTCTCAAGGTGCAGTGGCGCTCTTGGTGGAAGGCCCCGACGATAAAGTGCGCCACGCCTTTGAATTAGTGGAGCAAATCAAAGGGGAACCCCCGGTGAAACCCGCCCTGTAATTCAGTTGCGTGTTGCGGTGGTTTCGCCACCGCAACACACAACCCCTTTAGCATCGTAGCAATGTCCGAAACAGTTCCAGGTAATCCCGCAGATGGCGGGTGATGAGGAAATTCCTCCGCACGTGCTCCTTGCCCTTCTGCCCCATCTCCTTCGCCTTCTCAGGGTGACGCAGGAGGTAAAGGGCTTTCTGGGCGCATTCTTCTACGCTCTCCACCAAAAAGCCCGTCTCGCCATCTATTACCTGTAGAGGTATACCCCCGGCTCTACCCCCCACTACGGGCTTCCCCTTCCACAATGCCTCCGTCACCACCAGGCCGAATCCCTCTCGTGTTGACTTCTGTATCACCACATCGGCGGCCCGCTGGAAGGCATTGACCTCACGAGCCCCCACGCCGTGGAAGTTGTGCAGCACGAAGATGTCGAAGTCCTCCCCGGCGTGGCGGAGGGTGCGGTCGCAGTAGAACCAGCCCTCGGGGTCATCGGAGGCCATAGAGCCCACCAGGGCAAGCTGCGCACCGGAGAACTCCCGTTTGACCAGGCGGTAGGCATCAATCACGCCCAGGGGGTCCTTCCAGGGGTCGAAGCGGGAGACTTGCAACAGTAGAGGACGGCTCAGGTCAACGCCGAATCCGGAGACGATGGCTTCGATTTCGCCGTCGTCCATAGGGGCGTTTTTATCCGAGAGAGGGTCAATGGAGGGCGGGATTATGGCTAAATGTTTGGATTCCAGCCCCGGACCCACGAATTCCTGCATCGTGAAGATGTGGGCATCGTAAGGCCGGATGAGGTCCAGCAGGAACTCCCAGAAAGCCGGGTTGGGGGTGGATGTGTCTATGTGGCAACGCCAGACCCAGACTTTGCCGCCCTTGCCTCCGGTGTAGCGCACCAGGGCGGCGGGCTGGGGGTCGTGCACCACCACGATGTCGTAATCGCCCTCGAAGCGCTCGGCGTTGAGGCGGTTGTAGCGTTCGTAGATGCGGCGCATCTCCTCGGTGAAGGGCACGTCCATCCCCTGGAGGCCATTGTGGATGGCCTTGGTGACGTTGAAGAACTCCTCCTCGCCGGAGATGACCTGCCAGTGGGCGTCCAAGCCCACATCCCGCATCAGAGGGACCAGAGTATAAAGGATTTCAGCCACGCCGCCGCCGAAAGCGGTGGCATTCACGTGGAGGATACGGGCTCCTCTGAGAGGAGCAGCGAGGGACCGCAATTCTTCGACGGCTTCTTCGCCCACGATGGGGCGGTAGTCGGCAAGCTTTTTAGGTGCGACGGCGACGGATTGCAGCATTAGCCTCCTCCAAAAAGATATCGTTTTGCGGCGTGGGGCAATCACCCACGCCGCAAAACGTCACAGCCTAACGGGACGGTTCTCCCGATATGATTTCCACGCCGCCAGACCCATCACCACTGCCATACGGCCATCCTCTCCGCCTACGGGCACGGGCTTGTCGTTGAGCACGGCGTCCACGAAGGCTTTGAGTTCTTCGACGTAGCTTTCGATGTAGCGGTCCATAAAGAAGTGCAGCGGCAGGTCCCGGTGGACGCTCTGCGCATCGCTGATGATGGCATTGTTGGGATAGTTGTTCTCCACCCGGATGGCCCCCCCGCTGCCGAAGACCTCCACCCGCTGGTCGTAGCCGTAAACGGCCTTGCGGCTGTTGTCAATGGTGCCGATGACCCCGTTGGCGAACTTGAGCACCACCAGGGCGGTGTCAATGTCGCCCGCCTCGCCTATGGCCGGGTCCACCATAACACCGCCGGCGGCGTATATCTCTTCCACCTCGCCGCCGATGAGGTAGCGGGCCATATCGAAATCGTGGATGGTCATATCCAGGAAAATGCCCCCGGAAACCTTGATGTACTCCAAAGGCGGGGGCGAAGGGTCCCGGCTGATGATGTGCAAGAGGTGCGGCTGGCCGATTTCGCCTTCTTCGATGGCCTTGCGCACCCGGCGGAAGTTGGCGTCGAAGCGGCGGTTGAAGCCCACCTGGAACTTGACCCTGGCCTTCTCCACTGCCTCCAGCGCCCGGTCGATGTCGCCTAGGTCGAGGGCGATGGGCTTCTCGCAGAAAATGTGCTTCCCGGCGGCGGCAGCTTCCTGGATGATCTGGGCGTGGGTGTGAGTGGGCGAGCAGATGAGCACCGCCTCGATGTCAGGGTTTTCCAGGACGGCGTGGTAATCAGGCACGGTGTGGGGGATGCGGCAGCGCTCGGCGCACTTGCGGGCGGCCTCCTCGAAAGGGTCGGCTATCATCAGGGGGGTGGCTTCAGGGATGCGGAAAGCCAGGTGCTCGGCGTGCAGGCGACCAATGCGCCCGGCACCGATGATGCCCACGTTTAAGACTCTGCCCTCGCTCATAATCTCCTCCCGCTACGTGGAATGATTGAGGCACTTCTGGCCGCCGGGTATTTTATCACATTGTCCCCCGTAAGACAAAGCTCCGGCTTAGTTTACCGTAGAGCACACCAAGCCACAGAGGGCACAGAGGACACTGAGTAAAAATTTGAGAAGATTTAAAGTCTTTATCCCTCATTACCGCAGAGGCTGGATTCAAAATTCGCTGATTCGCAAATTTGCCATTCCTTTTGCGACCTCAGCGGTTATACTATCCCTTCACTGATCCCGCCAGGATGCCCCGCACAAAGTAGCGCTGGAGCGAGAAGAAAATCACCAGCGGCAGCACCATCGAAACGAAAGCCGCTGCCGTCAGAAGGTGCCAGTTCTGCCCCAGGGAATTCACCAGGCTGCTCAGCTTGAGGGTAAGCGGGGCCACCTCTTCGGTGCCGCCCAGGTAAATTAAGGCCACCAGCAGGTCATTCCATACCCACAAAAACTGGAAGATAGCCAATGAAGCCAGGGCCGGGACCGACAGGGGCAGCGCCAGGCGCAGGAAAGCCGTGAAATGCGAAGCCCCATCCAGAAAAGCTGACTCGAACAAATCCCTGGGCAACGAGCCGAAGAAGTTGCGCAACAG
>DRAO01000070.1 GCA_011041825.1 Chloroflexota bacterium | reverse complement strand
AGGTTAAAAAGCATTTTTTGAAGTGTTTTCTCGTGCGGGGGCGAAGCCCCCGCACGAGAAAACACCCCTTTTTTCTATCCCTAGCCTGCGGAGTAGTTTCCAACCCCGGAGTTTTTCAACACCTTCTTGCAGAGCGTGTTTGACAAAAGGGTGAAAGCAGGTTATAATGCTGTGAGCCTGACCTTCGGGGCAGGGTGAGGCCCTCGTTGAGGGCCAATTCCCGACCGGCGGTAGGACACCCCAGGTCAGTTCAGGCCTGCTGACCTGATGAGAGGGTGTCGAGCCCGCGAGCCTCTTGGGACATAAGGGGAGCGCCCAAGGGGTTGATCCGGTTCAACGGCCAGGAGGCCGCTAAGCCGGAGCCGACGGTATAGTCCGGATGGGAGAAGGTCGGCGATAGGTCTGGAAATCTGTTCTGGGCCTTCTCATTTTCAGGGGCTTTTAGCCTGGCTTTGTGTTACCTGCCCCGAAGGTTTTAACCTTCGGGGCTTTTTATATTCCCAAAGGGCCTTTAACGGGTTCGCTCTTATTTACAAGATTGCACAAAAAGGATGGGGGTTATTTCTTGGTAAATATCCCTGCTTCGGGGGCATTCTGCCAAAACGCCATCTCCCTCTCGTGCAGCTATTTACACAAGAGCGAACGGGTTCCGCTAAAACAGGAGGCCTCGGATGAAAGATTTTAGACAGAAAGTGGTGACCGCAATTTCCATAGCCTTCTTCTTAGCTCTGTGGAAATCCCTGACGTGGTGGTGCCGATATCCTTCTTTCATCCTCCCCCCTCCGGAGGAAGTTGCGAGGCGTTTTATGGAAACCTTGGCCGATGGAACGCTCCTGAGGCACACCCGCATTACCCTGCTGGAAATAGCAGTGGGATTGGCCCTTGGCCTTTCGGCAGCCTTTGTGTTAGGTTATGTGCTCGCCAAGATCCCCCTGATGGAATTTTTCCTCTCCCCTCTCATAATCGCCTCCCAGTCAGTGCCCATCGTAGCCCTAGCTCCCCTCCTGGTGATATGGTTTGGTTTTGGTATCCTCTCCAAGATATTGGTTTGTGCCCTCACGGTGTTCTTCCCCGTGCTGGTGAGCACCATCGTTGGCATACGCTCAGTAGAGCCGGAACTTCGGGATTTAATGCGGGTTTTGAAGGCCAATCAGTGGCAGACCTTCACAAAGCTAGAGCTCCCCGCAGCATTGCCCGTAATGTTAGGCGGTCTGAAGGTGGGGGTAACCCTCTCGGTAATAGGAGCTGTGGTGGGTGAGTTCGTGGGAGCTGATAGGGGATTGGGGTTCCTGGTCAACCTGGCTCGAGGTCTCTTTGACACCCCCCTCCTCTTCGTGGCTCTGGGAACCTTGGCTGCAATAGCCATCACCCTCTATTCCGCCGTTAATGCATTGGAAAAGTGCATACTGCGGTGGAGATACTAGAACCAAAGGAGGTGCAAGGTGAAAGCTCAAACTGTAATCCTGATAAGCCTGACGTTATTGATCACAGCAAGTTGCACTCCAGCAGCTAACCCTACCCCCTCTGCCCCCCAGCAAATCACCATAGCTATGGGTTATATACCCAATGTCCAATTTGCTCCATTCTACGTAGCGGTGGAGAAAGGCTACTTTGCTCAGGAGAACATCACCCTTAAATTCGATTACGGTTGGGAAACCGACATCCTCAAGCTGGTAGGCACCGGGGAAATACCCTTCGCTGTGGCCAGCGGTGACCAGGTCCTCCTTGCCCGGAGCCAGGGGCTGCCTGTGGTTTACATCGTCAACTGGTATCGGCGCTTCCCGGTGGCTGTAGTCTCCCTGGCTGAAAAGGGCATTCAGAAGCCCGCCGACCTTAAGGGCAAAAAGATTGGCATCCCTGCCCTCTTTGGTGCCAGCTATATCGGGTGGCGGGCTCTGCTCTACGCCGAGGGATTGGATGAAAAGGATTTCCAGCTTCAGGAAATCGGCTATACGCAGGTAGCAAGCTTGGTTAAAGGCTTGGTGGACGCAGCCGTGTGTTATGCTATGAACGAGCCAGTGCAATTGCGCCAGGAAGGCCATAAGGTAAACGTCATCCCGGTGGCCGATTATATGAACCTGGTCTCCAACGGCCTGATAACCAACGAGGAAACCATCCGCAACAACCCCAAGCTGGTGGAAGGGGTTGCCAGGGCCTTCCTGCGGGGCCTGGAATACACCATAAATCACCCCGACGAAGCCTTTGAGATTTCCAAGAAATACGTGAAAGAAATGGGGGATGACCAGAAGGCCGTGCTGGAAGCGGCTATAGAATTCTGGTCTGGCCCTGAGTTGGGCAAATCCGACAGAGCCACCTGGGAAGCCACCCGCAAGATTATGGAGGAAATGGGCCTCCTCACCAGGGAAATCAACGTAGAGGAAGCCTTTACCAACCGATTTGTGGAGCGATAGCCGTGGGGGAAAACTGCTCTCTTCTGAAAGCTGAAAACCTCACTATGGTCTATAACTCCCCGCAGGGTCCGCTGGAGGCCCTGCGGGGGTTATCCCTCCAGGTGCAAGAAGGGGAGTTCGTGGGGATTGTGGGACCATCGGGATGCGGCAAGAGCACGTTGTTGCGGCTCCTCAGCGGCCTGTTAAAGCCAACCTCAGGCCGGGTCCTTTGGAGGGGAAAATTGCTTGATGGCCCTAGGGAGGAGATGGGATTCGTATTCCAAAAGGCCAACCTTATGCCCTGGCGAAATGTGCTAGCCAATGTTACCCTCCCCCTTGAAATCCGGGGCTTCAACGGCGATGAAGCCAGGGAGAAAGCGATAGAGTTGTTGAAACTGCTGGGGTTAGATGGCTTCCTCCATATCTACCCCCGGGAACTCTCGGGAGGGATGGAGCAACGGGTGGCTCTGGCACGGGCTCTGATATATGACCCCGAAATCCTGTTCCTGGACGAGCCGTTTAGCTCCCTGGATGCCCTCACCCGGGAGCGGCTCAATGTGGAGCTTGCCCGCATCTGGCATATAAAATGCAAGACAGTGGTTATGGTTACCCACAGCATCCAGGAGGCCCTCTTCTTAGCCGATAAGGTGCTGGTGATGAGCCCCCGGCCAGGGACCATTAAGGCGAGCTTTGATGTCCCTTTTCCTCGCCCAAGGGATATTTCCATCATTTACTCCCCCCAATTTGCCTCCCTAGCCAAGGCCATCAGGGGTGTTATCTCTTAATCTGAAGGTATTTTCTTGCACGGGTAGCACTCCATTTAACCGTGGTTGGCAATGTTGCCCCACGGTGGAGGCAAAAAAGAAAAAAGGAAGCGTTTTTGTGGGCAACGGCTTCGCCGTTGCCCACAAAAACACCTCTCTTCTTGGGACAAAATCCCCCTTTTTATGTGACCACGATCAAGTAAGGAACTACCTACTCGCTTTATCTGGTAATTTTCCAGGTTTTGTGTTAAAATTTCAAAGCAATAGCACCGCCTTTAACCACAGTTGGCAATGCCACCGTGCTGCCTATGCAATCCTGTAAACAAGGGTGGGGCAGCAAGGTGTACAGGGACTGCTGCACGAAAGGCTTTGGAGGATGGCTCATTCTCGTATTTTGGAGGTAGGATGACGGGGTCCATAAAGCTGGGGAAAGTTTTCGGAATACCCATCACCATCCATTACACCTGGTTTATCGTCTTCGCCCTCGTGACCCTCTCTTTAGCCACCCATTATTTCCCTTCCCGTTATCCTCTGTGGGGGAATTGGGTTTATTGGTTTATGGGGGTCCTGACCAGCCTGCTCTTCTTCCTCTCCGTTTTAGTCCACGAGCTGGCCCATAGCCTCGTTTCCCGAATCCAGGGGATTCCTGTTGAGCGCATCACCCTCTTCCTATTCGGAGGGGTGGCAAGCATTGTCAAAGAAGCAGCCACACCCCTGGGCGAATTCCTGATGGCATTGGCTGGCCCCCTCTCCAGCCTGGCCATCGCCTTCGGCTTTGGAGCCCTCTGGCTGCTGGGGCGCTTCATCCTCAAAATCCAAGCTCTAGCGGCTCTGAGTTCTTACCTGGGGCTTATAAACCTCAGCCTGGCGGTGTTCAACCTCATCCCTGGCTTCCCCCTCGACGGAGGCAGGCTGCTCCGCTCCTTTGTGTGGGGCATCACGGGGGATTACCGACGGGCCACCCATATCGCCATCGGGATAGGCCGGGCTATAGCGATGCTCTTCATCATCGGAGGGCTGGGGTGGGCCATCTCAGGCCATTGGCTGGACGGGATATGGCTGGCCTTCATAGGCTGGTTCCTGGAAAACGCAGCCTCCCAGAGCTACCGGCAGTTGATCACCAGGGAAGCCTTGAGAGGGGTCAAGGTGGGGGAGCTGATGAGCAGGGAGTGCCCGATAGTGCCCCCTTCCCTGTCCCTGGAGGAATTGGTCTACAATTACATCTTACCCCAGAGCAAGCGCTGCTTCTTTGTCCATGACGGGGAGAAAATGCTGGGGATGATAACCCTCCATAACCTCAAGCGGATACCCCGAGAGCGGTGGGCAGTCACGACAGTTGATAACATCCTCACCCCCCTCTTCAACATCATATGGGTGAGTGCCGAGGAGGACGCCCTCAAGGTTTTGGAGATGATGGATGAAAAAGATGTCAACCAGATGCCCGTGATGGAGAGAGGGCACATCGTGGGCATCATCCGAAGGGACCATCTCTTGCATTTCATCCGCACCAGGCTTGAGCTAGGGATATAATCCCGGGGAGGGGAGCTTTGACCTTCGCCTTCGCTTTCCTCTTGATGGGCTTCACCTTTACCATCACCCAGGCCGTGATGGTACGGGAGCTTATGGTAGCCTTTTCGGGCAACGAGCTTTCCATCGGCCTGGTGTTGGGGTGCTGGCTCCTCTTGGAAACTTTGGGAAGCGGATTGCTGGGCCGGGTAATCTCCCGCCTGCGATGGGGAACCCTGGCCTATGCCTTCCTCCAGATAATCCTGGCCTTGCTCCTCCCCGTCGCCCTCTTCCTGGCTTTTTCCATCCGCACCCTCCTGGGGGTAATTCCAGGGCAAGGCGTGGGGATGGGCTCCATCTTCCTGAGCTCCTTCTTCATCCTGCTCCCCCTGGGGTTGATAGACGGGGCTATGTTCACCGTAGCATCCGATGCCTTCGCCAAGTACACCCGGGAGGGCATTCCTGCGGTTGGGAAGGTTTACGTATTAGAGGCGGTGGGCGGGATCATCGGCGGCGTGGTGTTCACGTACCTGTTCATCCCCCATCTGACCTCCTCTCAGACAATGCTGCTTCTGGCGGCTCTAAACTTGGCTTCGGCCATCTCGATGGCTTACATCGCCCAGAGGCATCAGCGAACGGCAGGGATTATAGGAGCTGCCTTCCTGCTAGGGGCTACCCTCTTCCTGCTTCTCCCCGCCCCCTCCCAGGCTATCCACAGGGCGATGATTTCCTCCCGCTGGAGGGGCTACGAACTGGCTTTCTACGGTAATTCCGTCTACGGAAATGTAGCGGCCATCAAACAAGGGGAACAGTACACCTTCTTCGCCAATGGCCTTCCCATCATCACTGCCCCGGTTCCCGACATCGCCTTCTCCCAGGAGCTGGTTCACCTGCCGATGCTCTTCATAGGAGAACCGCATCGGTGTTTGGTAGTGAGCGGGGGCGTGGGAGGGGTGCTTAGAGAAGTGCTTAAATACCCCTGGGAGCGGGTGGAATACGCCGAACTGGACCCCTTATTGCTTCGGGCAGTTCAGCAACTTCCTACCCCTCTAACCGAACAGGAACTGGGCGACCCGAGGGTGCACGTTGAATACGTGGATGGACGCCTCCTCATCCGCAAGCGGGCTTTGCAAGCTACCCCTCCCCGCTACAACCTCATCATCTTGAACCTGCCCTACCCTTCCACCCTCCAGCTCAACCGCTTCTATACCGAAGAATTCTTCCGGCTGGTGAAGGCCATCCTCGATGATGAGGGGGTAGTGGTCATCACTGCTCCCGGTTCCCTCACTTACCTCAGTCCGGGGATGCGGAGCCTGAACCTTTCCCTGTATGAGACCCTTTCAACGGTTTTCCCTCACGTGCGGGCTATCCCCGGAGAAGGCACCAACCTGTGGCTGGCTTCACCGCAAATGCAATTGGAAGATTTCACCCTTGGAGAAATCCTTCAACACTGGCAGGAAAAGCGCCCTCCCGATGTCATCGTTACCGAACAACACCTGAGGGTGCGTTTCGATGAGAGGCGCACTGCCTGGTTCTGGAAATCCCTTGAGGAGTTGGGCGCAGTTGCCCGCAATAGGGATTTGCACCCGGTGGGGCTTCTCTATGGCCTGACCTATTGGAACGAAATCTTCTCGCCCGGGTTGAGCGGCTATTTCTGCTCTCTGGCCCGCCTTAGGTTCGTCCACCTGGCGTTGCCCTTGCTGATAATCGCAGCGGGGCTGGTGGCCTTCCAGCTTGTGAAGAAGGGAGGCGATTCCTTCGTCATCCCGCTGGCGATAGCCACCACCGGCTTCGGGGGGATGTGCTTCGATTTGCTCATCATCTTCGCCTTCCAGGTTTTCTACGGTTACGTGTATCGGGAGGTGGGGCTCCTGATAACGGCTTTTATGGCGGGACTGAGCCTTGGGGGATGGCTGATGAGCTGCTGGGTGGAGAAGGTACGAGGCCGTCCCACGCTGTTAAAGCTGGAAGCGGGGCTGGTTGCTATGTGGGTTCTGCTCCCCCTGGCTTTGCTGGGCCTCTACACCCTGGCCGGGGTGCGAGGCCCT
>DRAO01000169.1 GCA_011041825.1 Chloroflexota bacterium | reverse complement strand
TCCTAATCCCCCATAATGCCCGCCTGTATGACCGCTTTCAGGTAGAGCGTTTCGCCGCCTGGAACGGTTCATCGGAGCGGCACCATAATTACCTCATAACCCGCTCCTCCCTACAGGAAGCCTTCCGGCGGGGCATAAAGATAGAGATGATATTAGCCTTCCTGAAGAGGGCTTCGGGAAGCCGTATCCCTTCCAACGTAACCCAGGCATTACGACGCTGGGCCAAGCATTATGGGACATTGCGTCTTCATCGCCTTCTAGTCATTGAAACCCCTGATGAATTCACGATGCAAAGCCTGCGGGAATCCCCCCAATTGCAGAAGTACATCAAAAAGCTCATCTCTCCTACCCAGGCATTGGTGGATGGGGAAAATGCCGCTGAACTGGTTGAAGCCCTGGAAAAAATGGGCTACTCCATATCCCAATCGCAGTAAAGGGGGCCTTGATGATGGGGAAGGAAACGGTGATCAGAGAATTCACACAACGCTGGGGAAGCTTGCCAGAAGTTGTGGTTCAGGCCCCGGGACGGGTAAATTTAATAGGGGAACACACTGATTACAATAACGGCTTCGTGCTGCCAGTGGCTGTGAACCGTTATATATGGGTAGCTGCCTCCCGTAACTCGGAAAGGAAAGTGACGTTATATGCCATCAATTTCAGGGAAGAAGTGACCTTCCCCCTGGACGATATCCAATTTGACGGGGAGAAACCCTGGAGTAACTATCAGCGGGGAGTGGCTTACGTATTGCAGCAAGAGGGGTTTCGCCTCCCTGGCATTAAGGCAGTCATCGGAGGTGATGTGCCCATAGGGGCTGGGCTCAGTTCCTCGGCAGCAGTAGAGGTGGCAATGGCCCTCGCCTTCCAGCTCCTGGGTGGTTTCGAGATAGAAAGACCCCGCTTGGCCCTCCTCTGTCAGCGGGCCGAAAACGAATTTGTGGGGATGCGATGCGGGATAATGGACCAATTTACATCCCTCCTGGCCCGGGAAAATTGCGCCCTTTTCCTGGATTGTGCAACCTTAGAATATCGTTACGTTCCCCTACCGGAGGATGTTTCCATCGTGGTGGCCGATACGGGGATAAAACGGGAGCTAGCGGCTTCCGAGTATAATTTGCGACGCCAGCAATGTGAAGATGCTGTTCAGTTGCTGCACAAGCGGTGGCCCTCTGTTAACTCTCTGCGAGATGTGGACCCCGCCTCTATGCCCGGATGGGAAGAACTCCTCCCAGAACCCCTCCGCCGCCGGGCAAGGCATGTGGTAAACGAGAACAATCGGGTCCTGCAAGCGGTAAAAGCACTGGAGAGGGGCGACGCAGAGGAATTTGGCAGGCTTATGAACCAGTCCCACATAAGTCTCAGAGACGATTACGAAGTCAGTTGCCCTGAGTTGGACCTCCTTGTGGAAACAGCCTGGCAGACCGAGGGAGTTTACGGCTCCCGATTAACGGGGGCGGGCTTTGGAGGATGCACGATTACCTTGGTGGCCAGGAATTACGTTACGCTCCTGGAGAGAAAGCTGAAGGATGCTTATCAAGCTTGCTTCGGGGTTCTGCCCAGAATTTATGACCTCCAGGCCGTCCGGGGAGCGGACACCGCTCTCTGAATCACCCGGCTGGAAGGCCTAAAGCCGGTTGATGAAGCTTTCGGGTTGGCCAGGGCTGGAAGCCCCGGCCTGAGGACACAAAGCCTGTTGGAAGCAGGCTGAACGGGGCGCTTCCTGAGAGGACCACCAGCAAAGCCTTAGGCAAGAGGTTTAACCCGTGCCGATGAGACGGTTTACTCTGAGCGGCTCTGTAAGAGGCTCTCTTAGAGAGAGCTCCCTTTTCTACACCTTGTTAGCCCTCGGCATCGGGGTAGCATTGGTCATATTGCCCTTGCCCTGGGCCTTTATTCTCCTGACCGGGTGCATCCTCACCATCGGGGTGCTGCTCCGCCCGGCTTTGGCATACCCTCTCTTGGCCCTTTCCATCCCCTTCGGTTCTCTGCGGGAAATCCCCATAGGCCCCGCCAAGGTAGGGATAACCGAATTGCTCCTGGGGCTCCTGGCCGCCGTGTGGCTGGCCAGGAAAGTGGCCCTCCGGGAGCGATGGCGTGGGCCAGGCCCCCTGTGGGGCTTTTTCCTTATCTTCTACGGCGTTATCCTCTTCTCCACCCTCCAGGCCCTCTCCCTGGGCTACGCCCTCAAAGAGCTAATCAAATGGGGCGAAGTCTTCCTGCTCTACCTGATAGTTTACACCACCCTGCGGGAGGGCGAAATCCCCTGGGTGATAGGAGGATTGCTCCTGGCCGGAGCTGCCGAAGCCCTGGTGGGGATTTACCAGTTCTTCACCCAAACCGGCCCGGAGCATTTCATTATATTAGGGCGCTTTATGCGGGCCTACGGCCACTTTATGCAGCCTAACCCCTTCGGCGGCTATATGGGCCTGGCGATGCCCCTGGCGGCAGGGTGGGGGATTGGCTGGGTGATGGAGAGGTTGGGCCAAGAGGAGAACGCAAGGGCATTTGCCTGGTTGGGGTGGGCGATGATGGGCTTCATCGCCGCAGCCCTCACCGGGGCGGCGCTGGTGATGAGTTGGTCGAGGGGGGCTTGGTTAGGAGCAGCGGCGGCCTTGGCTGTGGTAGGGAGCCTTTACAGCAGGCGGGTGGCCTTCGCTTCCCTGGCGGCAGTGGCTCTGCTTGGGACCTTAATAGTGCTTTCAGGTGTCGGGGTGTTTCCGGCAGCGGTAGCACAGCGTTTTCAGGACATCCCTGCCTTCTTCGGGATGGTGGATGTGCGCACGGTGGAGATAACCGATGAGAATTATGCCCTGGTAGAACGGCTGGCTCACTGGGATGCAGCCATACGGATGTGGAGCGACCACCTCTGGCTGGGCGTGGGCATCGGCAATTATGAGCCCGTCTACCCGGCCTATGCCCTCCCCCGCTGGCCCGAACCCCTGGGTCATTCTCACAACTACTATTTGAACATCGCCGCCGAAGCGGGGCTTGTAGGGCTGGTGAGCTATCTTTTGCTGTGGGGTGCCATCTTCTTCTATACTTGGCGGGCCATCAGGCGCAACAGGGGCTGGAAGCGTGGCCTGGCCGTGGGGATAATGGGGGTGTTCACCCACCTTTCGGTTCACAACCTGTTCGATAACCTCTACGTTCACGGGATGTACCTTCACATTGCCGTGCTGTTGGGGATAACAGGGGTGTTATTTTTCGACGACGGCTCCGCCGTCGTCGAAAAATAACGATATTCCTTATGAGGAGGGGGAGCTATGGAAGTGATAATGCCCACTCTTCAAAGCTGGCTTTCTTTCCTGCTGGCACGGGTGCCCGGGGCTATAGCCGCCTTCATAGGTGGCTGGATAGCGCTGAAGATAGTCATCTTCATCCTGGACAGGAGCTTCAAAACGGCCAAGATGGAACCCACCATCGCCAGCCTCTTCAAGGCGGTGCTCACAGTGGCCGGCTGGATTCTAATCCTCTCCGGCTCCCTTCAGGTGCTGGGTTTCGACAAATTAGCCCTGGCCATCTCCGGTTCCATCGCCGCCGTCGCCCTGGGTGTGGCTTCGGGCATCTCCGGCACCACCTCCGATGTGATGGCGGGCATCTTCCTGGCTACTGACCCCGATTTTAAGGTGGGTTACACCGTTAAAGCTGCCGGAGTTGAAGGCGTCATCCAGAGCTTGGACCTGCGCAAGACCCGCATCTTGGGCAAGGACGGCAAGCTCTACGTGATACCCAACAGGTCTGTGGAATCCGCAACTTGGACGGTAGAGGCAAGAGGTGCTGAAGAAAAGGAACAATCAGGCCCGTAGTTTCGAAGAAGATGAGGCTTACCTGGTAAGAGAAGCGCAGAAGGGCAACTCCCAGGCTTTCGGGCTCCTTTACGAACGTTACGCCGACCGCATCTACCGCTATATGTGCCTGCGTCTCGGCGACCCTGTAGAAGCTGAGGACCTGACGGCGGAGGTCTTCCTGCGGGCTTTGGAAAGCCTGGGCTCCTTCCGCTGGCGGGGTGCCCCTTTCGGGGCCTGGCTTTTCCGCCTGGCCCACAACATTGCCGTGGACTACTGGCGAAAAAGCCGCCGCCAGTTCCCTCTCCCTTCCGAGGTCTCTCACGCTGTGCCAAACCGCAACGGCGATGTGGAGAAGGTGCTGGAAAGGAAAATGCTGCTGCGGGAAATCCAGGAGGCGATGAAATATCTTACCCCCTTGCAGCAGCAAGTCATCACCCTGCGTTTTGCCGCCGGGCTCTCCATAGCGGAGACAGCTCAAGTGATGGGCAAGAAAGAGGGGGCCGTCAAGAACCTCCAGCACAAGGCCCTCAAAGCCCTGCGCAAACTCCTGGCGAAGCCCACCCGGGCGTGAGTAAGGAGCGTTTTTCTGGGCAACGGCTCTGCCGTCCAGAAAAATTTTTTCCTGATCTTTTTCGTGCAATCTTGTAAACAGATAGGTGGTTGGAGAGGTGAGCGATGCTTGAGGAAAGCAGGATTTTGCAGGAATGCTTGGAACGCATTGAGGCCGGAGAGGCAATGGAAGCAGCCCTTTCCCGTTATCCTGAGTATAGGGAGGAGATTGAGCCTTTGGTCCACCTGGCACTGGCCGTGAAGAAAGGTGTGCCTGCTGAAATGCCTGCCCCTGCCAGAGCCAGAACCCTTTACAGGCTTGAGGGGGCTTTCTCGGCAATGGAGCGTCGCCGTCTTCGAAGGGCCTGGATCGTATGGGCCCTTCGGGTGGCAGCAGCCTTGCTGGTGGTGATAATCGTGGGCAGCCTGTGGGCTACGCAGGTCAACAGTGCACCCGGCAAGCCGCTGTTTCCCCTGCGGGTGGCCGTTGCTGAAACCAGGCTTCGTTTGCATCCCAAGCCCAGGAGGACCCTGGAGCTCCTCCTTCAGATTGCGGAAAGTCGGGTAGCAGAAGTAGAATTAATGGAGAAGCGCCAGCGTGTGGATCAGGCTTCCATCTTCCAGATGGTGGGAGCCACTGAAGACCTGATGATAGCGCTGGAGATACATCCCCAGTTTGCCGATGAGGAATTTATGGAGAAAGTTCGCAAGTTGGTGGAAGAAGAGCGGGCCTTGCTGGACAGGCTCGCCCGCTATGCCTTCAGCAAACGCACCCGTCACAATGCCCTGACTCTGCTGAAGCTCTCCCAATCCTGGGAGCGGGTTTTAGATCAAAGATGAGGATTCGGGCGGATGTTTATCACCCGCCTGAATTTTTCCCTTGAGGGCTATCCTCCTGAGCCCCTAAACCGTTATTTCTTATGAAAGCTGGTAGGGATATGGCGTTGCCGTGTCCCTACCTCCCCAATCGGATAGAAAGGAGAGCAGCGCCTATGCAAACCGCAAAGCTACTCCGAGCCAGGCTCTTCCTGCAGGCAATCGCAATTATCTGCATAACGATTTTGGCCTCCGCCTGTGCCTTTAGCCTTCCAGGGGTTTCGGGAACCGCCACGCCCACGTCCACCCCGAAGGCTACCCCTTCCGTCGCCGCTCCCACGGCCACGCCGGGCGTGCCGCAGCCTGGCCGCTCCGGCCCCAAGGCTCCGCTGGGGGTTCCCCCCGGCAGGCCCGGCCCTAAAGGTATGCCTCCGGCCCCGCTGGCTCCTGGCCCCAGGGGCACACCGCCTCCCCAGACCACGCCTGCGGCCCCTCCGCCGACTCTTCCTGGCCCTGGGGCTGGGTCCGAAAAGATGCCTTCCGCCCTCACCGCTGTGGACATCAACCTCCCTTCCGAGAGTACCGGCAGCCCGAATGGAACCCTCGCCATCAGGGTCTATGCTCCTGCCGCTGGCAAGGCCCGCTACCCCGAAGGCGCTCCCGTGGTCGTTCAGGTCCAGGGCGGGGACGCTTCGGGCTTCCTGGGCAACAACTTTCCACCCGAAGCCGACGATTTGGTCACCATCGCCCTGGTCTTCCCCGGCGGCACGGACCCCATCACCGGGCGCTCTTCCGACGGCGTTTACGACCACCGGGGGCCTCAATCCATCGCCGCCTTGCGGGATGTCATCCTCTACGCCGCCGGTCAGCTCAAGGACGACCAGGGCCGGACCATTGACGACGTGGTACCGGTGCCCGTGCTGCACGACAACATAGGCTTGATCGGCTTCTCCAACGGAGGCAATATCGTGGTGGCGGTGGCCGCCCTCTATGGTGAGGAGCTGGCCCCCTACCTCCGCTACATCATCCAGTGGGAGTCCCCCGTCTCCAGCCAGATTGCCACCGTGGATTTGGGGCGTGTGCGGATGCAGTGCCCGGCGGGCAAGCGGGGCGAGAACAACTTCGTCAACCCCCGCTACACCGCCTATGGCCCCTATACCCTGGAGGTGGACTACAGCGACCTGGCCTACGACCCGTCCAATCCCGTCTTCCCCATCTTCCACGACGGCAATGGCGATGGCCGCTACACCACCGTCGTGGACCCGGCCACCGGCTGCAAGACCCCGGATTTGGACCTGGACGGCGTTCTGGAGCTGGATGAGGACTTCCCCCTGGGAGCCTACGAGGACGGCGTCAAGCGGGTTTACTCCCGCCCTGTGAGCCACGCTCTGGCCGAAAGGGATGTCTTCGCCGGCGCCTGGCCTGCGGACATCGCCACTCCCGAGGAGGCGGACGCTTACTGGGACCTGCGGGAAGCCGTGCGCCTCTACGACGAAGCCCTCTCCAAAGTCCCCGGCCTGGAGGGAATGGTGCTGGCGAGCGTGCAGGACCACGTCCAATCCACGCCCGACAAGCCCCACATCCGTCAGGCTTTTGAGGGCTGGCGCAGGAACAGCGCCTGGGTGCAGATTAACCCCGACCCCGCCTACTTGGTGGAGGTGTTTCCCCGCCTGAAGGGACGCAAC